>JBOIEG010001223.1:0-7586 GCA_050740915.1 Gammaproteobacteria bacterium
AAGACTTAAGCGGCGGTTCGTCTCCAGAGGCATGTGCCTTTATCGTAACACGCTTTTTCACAAGCCGTTTGTGCGTTGCTGGCTCGACTTCTTTCGCAAGGGAGGTGGGGTTTGCTAACCGCTTACCCGAAAAACGCGCGTGGAAATAAAAAAGGGCATCCTGCCCTTTGGTTAGTCAAAAGTTAATTGTTCCTTATACGCCATCTTAAGATGGTTCACGGCCTCCTGCGCATGCTCTCCGGCTACCTTGGACTGTCCCCGGTCCCCCTCCTCGATTGCTTGGTGAAGATGCGTTTTCGCTTCGGTTATATGGGGATCGGGTTTTACGGTTTCGGCCATTTCAGCATGTCTTAAGGCCTGTCTGGCATGCTCTGCTGCGGCCGTGGCGTTGTTGTTTTTGCCTTCCGAGGCGGCGTCCTGGGCATACCCGAGTGCCTGGGTGAGGTGGATTTCCTGCTCTGCGGCATAGGAAGTATCGGCTCCAAATAAGCTTACAGCCCCAACCATGAATGCGAGTGCTGCACTTTTAAGGTTCATACTCGTTTCTCCTTCTGTGTTTTTTTCAGCTCAAGGCTCGCTGTCGTTGCTCCCTGCATCGCGCTTTATTGTAGCACCGGCCTTCACTCGCCGTTTATACACCGCTGGCTCAGTCTCTTTCGCAACCGAGAGCAGATGAAGCGCTGCGCTTCGCTTCTCCACCCGCTCTCTCGCTTCCTCATAAGACAACACGAACGGCCACTTGGCAAGTTGCTCCAGGCGATACTCCTCAAGCATTTTCTCGCTTACCCTTGGGGTGCGAACGTCCTGTGTTCGGATCTCAACCGGCGCCTCTATACCCAAAAAACGCGCCGTAGCATGCCGGTCTTTCTGCCTCATGATGCGCTGTTCGGCAAGGAAGCGTTGTTCGTCCAGGGGGACATACTGGCGGCTTGAGAGCTCTTCGCCGAAGATAGGCAGGAACACCGGCGCTTCGCTTTCGCTCTCGGAAAACCCTTCCGTTTCACTCTCGCCGGATGCGCTCGTGTCTCCCGCGATCGATGTTTGCGCCTCGCTGGTGCTCCACCCGGTGGGGGAGAGCGGGTTATCGCTCCCGCTCAATCCGGTGCTCTGCACGCTCCCGCTCGCAGTTCCGCTCCCGTGGGTATCCGAGCGGCCGTGGGCGTGGGCAAGTCCCTTGCTCGCTATGGTGCGGATTTCTTCCTCATAGTCAACGACTTTGCGGCTGTGGATGTCATGCTTCACCCGATTGGGATCGAAGGTACCCATGGAGAGCCAGTCTGCAAGTGGGGTAAGATTTTTCTCTCGAAACGAAAGGCTGAACACGACTTTGCTTCTGGCATTTTCCATGATGGATTCATAGATCCGTTGTCCGTATTCTTTGTTCGCTTGAATGAGCTGAGAGGGGTATTGGTGGGCAAGTGTCAGATGAAGCCCGAACCCTCGGGCTTCATCGAGATTCTCGGCAATGGTCGGTGAGACGAAGGTCTGGAATTCATCGATGTAGCAGTACATGGGTTTCCCTCCCGTATCCTTGCCCCGCTCTTTCGCCGCGGTCCAGAGATCGGCGAGCATCAAAGTGGCAA
Organism: Gammaproteobacteria bacterium; assembly: GCA_050740915.1. Classification (GTDB taxonomy): domain Bacteria; phylum Pseudomonadota; class Gammaproteobacteria; order JBOHHR01; family JBOHHR01; genus JBOHHR01. The sequence goes on from JBOIEG010001223.1 coordinate 1,584, forward strand.
AAGTGTCGGCATCTTCCTTGGACACCACACCGCCGGCGGTTGCCAAAGAGACGAGCACAATGGCGCCTTCTTCGATCACGCGGCGGAAATCGAGGGACACTTCGTTCTTGCGGGTGATCTCATCGGTGACGGTTTGCGCCAAGCTAGCTCGGAAGGCCATGCTCTCGTATTCCAGAAGGCGAGCCGCTTCGATGATCGTGAGCTTGTGCTCATAAAGCGCCTGGAGCACGGTGGCAGCGATCCGCTCTAAGCGTGGTGTGGCATTGGTATCCGCCGAGCCCCACACGTGGGCAAGCGCATCGATGAAGTTGTCGGTAACCACAGAGGCCGCCGCCTGCTCACGCTCCCGCAGGAGGTTATACGCCACGAACCAGTCGTCGCGCCGAAGGTCAATCGGGATGATGGGACGGTTGTAGATGTAGCTTCGGCTGGTGAGCCACTTCATCAGCCCGTCGTAAATGGCTCCGTGCGGATCAATAAGGAGCACGCCGCATTCGCTATGCCGCCAATTCACGATATCCTGGCGAATGAGGTACTCGAGAAACTTCGACTTACCGCTTCCGGTGGAGCCCACAACGTAAAGGTGCCGGCTTCGCTGGTTTGGAGTGAGTTGCAATATTTGCTCACCGTTTTTCGCGATGAGAAGCTTGTTTCCTTGAGATCGCGCCATAGCCTCAAAATTGCCACGCTACACATAGTTAGAGTTCGAGATGAGGAAAGCACATCTCGGCGGTGAAAAACGCGCTACGGGGCAGATATAACACCCGGCCATCACTCAGTCGCTTGTTCTCGATGCTTCTCCAGTAGCGATGCTCCGTGGCCGTCTTTCTTGCGAGTCGTAGCGCGCAGAAACATGATGGCCACTCGTTATTCGCAGAAAATTGCTTTTGAAAACAACCGAGGTCTTCACTTACGTGTCCCGTCCGTCACTGAACACACTCGAATCCGCTAAGTCGGGTTAAGCCTATGGTGGTAGTAGAGGGCAACCAAGCAGAAATCCTAAAAACCTAAATGCGCAACCTGGTGGCCGCCAGTCTTCCGGTGGTGGTAAAACTGATGGTGAATTTTCTGGTGGCGTTGGTGGTGTGGGTGGCGTTGGCGGTGTGGGTGGTGAGGGTGGTGAGGGTGGTGAGGGTTGCGCATGTACCACTGGTACCACTAGTACGGGTCCTAAAGCCGCTGCTGTCATTACTATGATTACTAATAACGCTATTATTTTTCTGTTCACGGCTTTCTCCTTTCAGAAAGTAAACGGTTGAGTAAAATTTTTAAAGTTAGGAATTACGCTTTTGCAGCCAGAGGCCATGCTAGGAAAAATAAACATCCTTTTTGCTTACAAAAAAGGCACCGCTGGGGAGGTACCATCGAAGGGTGTGTAAAAAGTGAAGGCAGCGTACCCTTTTGTTAACCAAACCAATAGTCGGCTCGCTCTTCGGCACTTAACACCTTGTCTTCAATTTGTGGTATATTTAGAAATCTTTTCAGGCTGGAAAAAGAAAAGCCGCGGTTCCGAAAGGAGCTGCGGCTTTTTATATGTAGCACGGGTTGTAGCACGGGTTTTATAAGTCTAGAAGAAATAAGGAAACTCTGCGCATAAACAATGCCTGTAGGGAGTGAAAATGGCGTGCAAGTTTCCCCCGAACCAATGGTTGGGAGTCTAGCAAATGACTGCGTTCTCCTAACCAGCGGTGCTTGCGCGCCATCTTCATTTCTTCAAACCGAACCTATCTTCAGCTGCCGGATAACTTTCTGTGATCTAAGCGCGGGAATTCGACGATTTCACAGTAAGCTTCTCGGGACTTAATAGCAACCCTTACTTTCCCGTCAGTTAATCATTTTCTCTCCAGGGCGCCGCAGACGCAGGCAAAGTATTACGAGGCAGGTAGAACGCACGTTCTTACCTGGAGTGATCTTGACTGTCGAGAACGGCGAAAGCGAAAGCCAGTAAGGTCTCCGGTGCTCTTGACGATTGAGCGAGGGTCTTCCCTCGCTCACCAGTTGAGCGGAACATGCGTTCCGCACCATTTTGTCGGGTTTTCCGACCTGCCTACTGCAGGCAGGTATTTTCAAAAACTAGTTGCGCGTGGTTGTCGGGCGCCAAAATCCTTTCGGTCGCCGCCTGCTCTGATGAGAAAACTACCCAAGGTGTTTTCGCGGCGGCCGTTAGAATTTTGAGCAGCTCCGACGGCCTGGGGTTGCCGAGCCCGCGCCATGTCCTATCGTGACGCTATAACGCGACAATGCTCCTTTACTCCGTTAAAAGACATTGTTCGTTATCAGTGTTCGACTAGGACATATTGTAGCGCGGGTGAGTGCCGGAGTCCCTTCGGGAAACCACAAGCAGTCGGGGGGTGGAACGTCACCGACAACCACGCACAACTAGTTATTCATGCGCGATATTTCGCGCACGACACCCCTCCCCTATGTGGGGAGGAAACAGGGGAGAGGGAATCAAGAAAACAGGTGTTCGCTAGTGTAGTGTCTCTTAAATAACTTTACAGACTTTCCAGTGATTGCTATGGTCTCGCTCATGCCGAACACCAGCGTGGCGATCAAGTTGCAGCCGGCTGAACGCATTCCGCACACGGAACTCTGCAACAGGTGGCGCTGCGCTGCCGGATTATCTTGGGCGCCCTGGCGGGTCAGAACAATGTGTCGATCGCCGAAGAACTCGGCGTAAGCCGGCCCACCGTGCGACTGTGGCGCACGCGGGTCCGCGAGCAGGGCATCGGGGAGGTCTGGGAGATCGCCCCGGCGCGGCAGCTTCGTGAGCGTGCCGGATTTAGCGGTATGCTTAAACTGATTGGGAGTCTTTACGAGTTCTTTGGCATTTGCTGTTCCGTACCATGAACGACCGGAAAGACGCATGATTTCTCGGCTGCCAAATGAGACGGTTTCGGGAACAAGATATCCATAGTCGGAAAGCTTTTTGATGACCGCTTGAAAACTTTGTAAGAAAACACAGATGGCTTGCCGTAGGCGGAGTGCGGGATAATTTCAACCGGCTCGATAGCGTTAATTTGTGGGTTTCGCAGGCGCTTCTCAACACTTTTCATCGGGTCGAGCGCGAGATGTGCGGCCTTAGGATCGAAGGTAAAGTAATACCCCTCGAGGCGAAGAAGGTTGATCTCGTGGAAGAGCCGCTCCCGCTTTGCTATTTGCTGCTCTTCATTGAGAGCGGACGCTTGTGTTTTTCTCCCCATGGAAATGTTCGACGTCGAACGTTCGGCATTTTTTATTGATAAGTAATGCAAATTATTTTGGGTGCTTTGTGATACCAAGAATCAGATACGTGTCTCCTTTAATGAGGAAATAAAAGCGATAGTCGTCGTTGATCCGTCCCTGCCAGACATTGGTTCGCTCGTCATACTTCTTCGCCCGGATCGAGGGGGGCCGCAAGTTGGTGCAAAGGAGTGTAAGTTGCTTTCTTACCTGTGCTTGAAGCGGTGGCGGAAGTGATCGGTATTCTTTGTCTGTGCGCTCGATAAAAGTGATCCTCATGAAGTTCGTTTTACGTGCTCATCATACTCGTCCATGTTTTCGAACGGTCCTACGGTTTTGCCAGCGCGTGCTTCTTCGAGCCCTTCGGTGATGTAGGCGTCGACGCTCTCGCGGTCAAAAAACACTTTTGGTTTGAACACCACTGTCCTCTCCTGCACCATTGCTTCGAGAATATCTCCCCTTTCAATCCCGAGTTCTTCGCGCACCTCGACAGGAATGGTGACTTGGAAGTTTCGGGTGACTTTGACAATCGGCATAATTTGTTCTCCAGTGAACGCCATAACAATAACAACTAAACTAGTAATATACCATTTTAATTGTATTAGAATACGCGGCAAAGTCAATAGCTTGTGTGGATAACTGACTAATGCTCCTGCCCGTGGGGTGGGCGGGTTCCCCAAAAATTTGCTGCTCCAAAACAAAAGGGGGCTTACGCCCCCTCTCGTTTCGTTTCCGTGTCACACTCTTTCGACGCCTCCGGTGCAGAGTCATGAAGCCGTGCTCGGAGGATCTCAAAAACCCTCGGGTCTTTCTCAACGCCAATGTAGCGGCGGCCGCTCTTGCGTGCGGCAATGAGCGTTGAGCCCGAACTGCAGAACGGATCAAGCACAATATCGCCGGGCTTCGAGAATGCCCGGATAAGCGGCTTCATCACTGACACGGCTTTCTCCGTAGGGTGGAGCCCGTTGCCGGAGTACTCCCATGGCAACACATCGGGGAGGGGATACCTCGGGATGCGCGCGAGCTCCTCGGCGCAGTCACCGGGGATAATGTTGTCGAGGAGGAAGCGGAGAGGGTGATCGTGGTGATCGTTAGTGAGGTTCATAAGCGAAATGGGTTAAAGAAATAATCGCAAGAGCTCGACCGCTTCTCTCGCTTGAAGAGAGCGAGAGAAGCGGATATCACGTAACCGCGAAAGCAGGAAGGCAGACGGGTGGGCTACTGATCAAAATTTTTGGGGCAGAAAAAATAGCACTGGCGCGCAAAAAATCGTGTGCGCCGGTACGTTGGGGGAAACGCAGGCATGGGCTACCGCAATCTCTGGTCATAGACCATAATATCCGCAGAATGAAGAAACCGCGCAAGCGAAAAACTTCCGATCCTACCGAACTCCCTTTACAGGACGTCATCGCCGTTACTGGCAAGATACCGGGCGAAAAGCCAGCCTCCGCCATAGCTGGCAAAGACCTGGCCGTCGTCGACCTCGGGCGCAAGGGCGGGCCGGCGCGGGCGAAAAAGCTCGGCAAGAAAAAAACTAAGTGAGATCAGGAGAAGATGGTAAAGGCTAAATAACGCTCAATAGGTAGGCCAATTCGTGCTGATAACGTGACGTTGAGGCTTTACCTATTTACCTACAATCGCTTCCCTTCGACCATGTGAAAACTGCCGACCTTCAGACACGAGATCGGCCAAGGGGAAACGCAGGAAAGGGACTACCGCATCTTCTAATCCCGTCCCACAAGACGTCATAAATACTTCATCTATCCACCGTTTCGGTGGATAACCTTGAGGGTAACCTATTTGTGCGGCAGCACAAGCGCTTTATCCCCTTGGCTTTTCTTCACTTCGGGCAAAGTATAAGCGCCATTTGTTGCACCATTTTTTACAACATCATTGTAATTCATATTGTTATACACAGACACGCACCTTGAAAGGAGGGCATTATGTCTGTGTACGACACCGTCACTAATCGCATTGTCGAAGAGTTGGAACGAGGGACTGTTCCTTGGGTGAAGCCCTGGAAAACCACGCTGCCATATAACGCCGTATCGGAAAAGGCGTATTCCGGCGTGAATATTCTGCTGCTTTGGTCTCTACGCCATGCCTAACCCGCCTGGCTCACGTTCAAGCAAGCACGGGAATTCGGCGGGTTTGTGAGAAAGGGGGAGAAGGCCACCCCCATCCTCTACGCCTAGACCTACAAGAAAAAGAGAGTGGACGCTTCCGGCGAAGAAGCCCAGGAAGCGATCCCATTTCTGAAGTGGTACTTCGTCTTCAATATCGAGCAGTGTGAAGGATTGCCGACGAGACTGTACCAAAGGCCAGTGCTAACCACGGATGAAACCTATGAAGAGGTAAACCGCTTCATTGCCCATATCGGGGCATGCGTAAAGCATGGCGGGAGTGTTGCCTGCTTCGTTCCATCGCTCGATCTCATTCGTCTTCAAAACGCGGAGGACTTTGAGAGCCTCGAGCATTATTTTGCCGCCTCCCTCCATGAACACGGCCATTGGAGCGGGCACGGAAGTCGTCTTAATCGAGATCTCTCCGGCCGCTATGGAGAAGGCGCCTATGCCGCCGAGGAACTCATCGCCGAGATGACTGCTGCGTTCCTCTGTGCGCATCTTTGGAGTCCCAGGGAGACTGCGGCATACCGTGTCCTTCCGGTAAGCCTGCATGAATTCCGCTGAGGTTCTTGATATCGTCAGTTGCCGCTTTAGGAGTGCAGGAAGGACAGCTGATGGTAGCCGCAAAGATACGGGCGGGTACACCCACACATGC
>JBOIEG010001224.1:0-2030 GCA_050740915.1 Gammaproteobacteria bacterium
TCATGACGCTACGCCAGGTGGTGCCGAGCTCTGCGTAGACATTGCCGTTCGGCGGGACCTCGTTGTCCTGTAGCGATTTGATCAGGGTATCTACGCCGCCCTTGACCTTTCCCGGAGCGTAAGGCCCCTCCCGCTGATCGGGTTCGTATCCGGAGTGGTACACGATGAAGCTCACGTCCGGATACCTGCGCGCCACAATGCCGATGTCGCGGCAGGTGGAGTGTTCATAAGGCAGACCGAACAGGGGGATACCTTTGTGCACACAGATAATCGGCACCTTGAGCGTACGCGCCCGCTCGACGAACGGAATGCCATAGTGTTCGTCGTCCAGCCAGTAGCCCGTGCCTCCCGGTCCCCACTGGGTGTACGTCTTCCAGCGCTTCGGCCAGCGCGCGTGTGGCGGCGGCTTCTTCCGTGGACAGGGGATTGTCTTCAGGCGCGGACAGCACCGCCATATCGGTGTCGCTGTCGATGAATACCTCGCGGATGAAGTGCTCGGCCGAGAAGCATTCGATCGCGCCCTCCCCGCAGCGAGCCTGCGGAAAGAACCGCAGAATATAGGTCCAGCGGTTGGTGAGCCGGCGCCACGCCCCGTGCGGATTCACGTGGTGGGCCTGAATGTCGAAGATGAAGTCGCTGCCGTTGAGCACGGCTTCGGCCGCGGCCGGCTCAAAGGCGGCGGCCGGCGGGATGGTGAAGGATCCGCCGCCCCTGCCAGCACGCGCGAATACCTGGTTAAGGCCTAGTAGCGTGGCAGCGGCGCCGCAGACCGATTTGAGAAACGCGCGGCGACTTAAGCCCAGTCGCCGCGCGCAGTCGCCCACGTAACGGTGCGCCTCCCGGTTTGCGGCCCGTGCGAGCCGACTCAACGGGCGCGGCAGAAATTCACCGTTCGAGGTGGTATCGATTTTGATCGGCAGCCGCCGGCCTTCGGGATCGAAACCTTCGCGCATGGACGATCAGTTTGACGTCGGCACGGAACCTCTCGTGCCGGCTATCTGGCCGGATTCAGTCATCGCATGCGGTGCTATTGCGTGGGTTGCTGACTGCTATTTTCGGGGTATGCGCCTCAATTGCAAGCGCTTGCATTGCGGGGCCGCTGGCAGACAATCTAGGTAAAGAATCATCTGTGAGGCTTGCGTCATGAAGATCTATCATTTCCCATACTCACCCAACTCGCGCCGCGTGCTGGCGGTGGCGTTTCACCTGGGCCTTGAGCCCGAGCTGATCAAGGTGGATCTCGGCAAAGGCGAGCAACTGCGCGCGGAGTTCCTAAAACTCAATCCGAACCACGCCATCCCTGTGCTCGTAGACGGAGATTTCGTGCTGTGGGAATCGGTCGCCATCATGCAATATCTCGCCAATCAGGTTTCATCGAACAGCATCTGGCCGGTGGAACCCAAGGCGCAGGCGGACGTGAGCCGCTGGCTGTGCTGGAGCCTCGCGCACTGGGGACCGGCCTGCGGGTTCTTCATTTTCGAGCGATTAGTCAAGAACATGCGCAAGCTGGGGGATCCAGACCCGAAGGAACTGGAAAAGGGTGAGGAGCGCATGACGCGCTACGCGCCGGTGCTAGATGATCACCTCAAAGGCCGCGAATGGCTGTGCGGCGGCACCGTCACTCTAGCCGATTTCACTGTCGGTTCCTACCTCGAGCTCGCCGAGGCTGCGCACTATCCGGTCAAACCTTACGCGGAGATCTGGCGATGGTATCGCAACATCGAATCGCTGCCGGAGTGGCAGCGATCGGCGCCGAAGAATTTCAACTGAACCACAATCACGGCTGAACACAAGCTCCGCTCAAAGTTATGACTGTGCACGTTGAGCACGTATTTGCAGTGTATGATCAAGAATTCAAGCTCCGAATAGTAGAGTCCCAGGCAACCGAATCGCTTGCTATTGCCTGCTCATAGGTTAGGTACTTAAGGCCCACCGAAAACGGGTTCTAAGCCCAGTTGCAGGCGTCCGGTTTGGGTGTCGCGTGCGGGGTGTGCGCGCTGAGCGTTAGCGCCGAGAAACGCGATAGCTTG
>JBOIEG010001225.1:0-5471 GCA_050740915.1 Gammaproteobacteria bacterium
GCATGTGTGGGTGTACCCGCCCGTATCTTTGCGGCTACCATCAGCTGTCCTTCCTGCACTCCTAAAGCGGCAACTGACGATATCAAGAACCTCAGCGGAATTCATGCAGGCTTACCGGAAGGACACGATAGGTCCAGTTGTCCTTCGCCCCGTCGGCGAGCTTGACGAGGGTCAAGTCCGGCTGGTGCTGAAGTGCGGTGGCGATCTCCTTAGAGAGCATCGTCTTCAAGGAGGCCTTTTTCGCTTCAGGCATGCGGCGGGTCAGGAGCCGGTTACCCTCCGCGTCGTAGAAGCTCACCGTGCCGCAGCCGACTTCCTGGTAGCCCCTCGGTCCACCGAGGTCTTTGCCTTCGATGCCCCTTCCTACCTACAAAAGTGTCATATTCAATAAGCAAAGGCAGCGTAACATATTGATTCACACCGCAGTATGGGATCTACACCCTTACACGATCGTCATTCGCCGCTAATGCTCGTAACTCTCCCCGTGCCTGCGACGGTTCAGCGCATCGCCTCTGACGCCAGGTCGGCGAGTTTCAGTCGAGCGAGGGCGCCGTCTCGTCTACCCGCGTGGTCGCCGAATTGCTCAAAGAGTGACGACGGCCGGTCGCCTACGGCCAACGCTTGATATTCGGAGGCGTCGAATCTGCCTAGTTGCCGCTCAAAGTCGGCCGTACCTCATCGAACGGTTTCGCGGTGGTCTGTCGAATGTGATCGACGACGAAACGAGAGTTGTGCATCAGGTTGTTTCCTGCAAATGGGAACCGTCAACTTGCCCCCGCGACCTTCTCCGGCAGGCTGCTTTGCCCAAATAACTCGGCGTGATGCGCCACAAACTCACGGATACTGGTCGCGGGCCTTCCTGTGATCCCCTCGATATCGTGTGTGAGACGATCATAACGGTTGGTGGCGTGGAGGCGCGCCATGGTCAGCAGGTGCTTGAAGACATGATCAGGCAAATGACGGCTGCGAAGCTCCTGGTCTCGCCATTGCTCTAATGGCACATCGACATAGGTAATGGTTCGACCGAGTGCGGCTGAATACTCCGCCGCCACGGCGCGCATGTCCTGAGACCGCGGTCCGGTCAGCTCGTAGACCCTGCCGATGTGACCAGTCGGACTTGCAAGGACTGTCACGATAACCTCCGCCACATCGCGAGCATCGATGGGCGAGGTTCGGCCGGCGCCGAACGGCAGCCGGATCGTGCCGTCCTTCGCGATCGATTCAGCCGCCCAAGTCAAGAAGAAGAAGTTTTGGAGGAAGACCGTGGCTCGGACATGCACGACAGGTAACCCCGACCAGTTCAACACCTGCTCGGCAAGCCAATGCTGCCGCTGCTGGGGAGAGTCCGTCGTCTCGGTCAGGCTCATTTGCGACACGGTCATCTGAGAGATGTTGACGAACACCTCCAGATCCGCACGCTCGCGCGCCACAGCGGCGGCGGTCACTGTCGCCTCCAAGTAAGGCGCAGACACGCTCATGCCGAAATACAGGCGTCGGCAACCCGCCAAAGCACGCACGACATCTCGAGCACGGGTGAGGTCGCCGACTACGACCTCGGCGCCGGTTGCGCGTAGCGCTTCGGCACGTTCGTCTTCACGGCGGACAAGTGCGCGAACTGGCAAGTCGCGCTGGCGAAGCATCTCCACAACAGCGCTACCCACTCCGCCTACGCGGCCTGCAGCACCTGTGACAAGAATAGGAACGTCAATAGACATGAATGCTCCTCCAATCTTGGCGACAGCGGGGCGTAACGGAATGCCGTCCACCGGGGCGCAGCGAGCACACTCGCGAAGCACGAGCCCGCTATTCCGCCCACTCGCCATCATCACGCCGCTTCGCGATGGATGATAGCCTTGGTCTCAAGAAAGTCGCCGAAGGCGATCTCGCCCCACTCTCGACCGTTGCCGGACATCTTGTAGCCGCCGAAGGGGGCCTCGGGATCTTCGCCCGCACCGTTGATATAGACCATGCCGGCCTGCAGCCGGGCGGCGACCTCTCTGGCATGACTGTCCGTCGCCGACTGCACATACGCTGCCAGGCCATAGATAGTGTCGTTGGCGACGGAAATGGCCTCCTCCACGTCGCGGTAGCTGAGGATGCACAACACGGGGCCGAAGATTTCCTCGCGTGCGATCATCATGTCGTTGCGCACGTCGGTGAAAATCGTCGGGCGCACAAAGTAGCCCGTCTTGAGACCTTTGGGCCGCCCTTCGCCGCCGACCGCAAGCGTGGCGCCCTCTGCGATCCCCTGCCGGATCAGTGCTTGGATCCGGGTCCATTGGCGCTCGGACACAACGGGACCCATGTAGACGTCGCCGTTAGGGTCACCCACCTTGATAGATTGCACGGCCTGGACCGCCAATTCCGTCGCTTTTTCCAGCTTCGCCGCCGGCACCAAGAGACGGGTCGGTGCGTGGCAAGTCTGGCCGCTGTTCATCATTAATCGATAAACGCACTCGCTTACGGCCTTCGCCAAGTCGGCGTCGTCGAGCACGATGTTGGGCGATTTGCCGCCCAACTCTTGGTGCACCCTTTTCACATTGTCGGCGGCGCGCTTGGCGACGTCGATGCCCGTTCGCGTCGATCCGGTAAACGACACCATGTCGATGCCGGTATGACCCGAAATGGCGACGCCGACGCTGGAGCCAGTGCCGTCGACGAGGTTGTAGACCCCACGTGGGACGCCGGCCTCGTGAAGGATTTCTGCGATGATATGGGCTGTGAAAGGCGTGACTTCCGATGGCTTGTGCACCATGGTGTTACCGGTCGCCAGAGCGGGCACGACCTTGCACATGATCTGGTTGATGGGCCAGTTCCACGGCGTGATCATGCCGATTACACCGATCGGCTCGCGGCGCACCGTCGTCCGTCCACCTTGAGCATGCTCGAACGCGTAGGTCTTGAGCGTCTCGATCGCGGTCTGCAGATGAAGGAGGCCTATACCGGTCTGCGCGTCTTTGGCAAATGCGGCCGGCGCGCCGAGCTCCTCGACGAGCGCAACAGCCAAATCCTGGCGGCGTCTTGCGAAGATCGACAGAATGCTGCCCAGCAATTCGATTCGGTCCTGCCGCGTGACCCGCGAAAACGATCGAAAGGCACGCCGGGCCGCTTCGACCGCGCGGTCGACGTCCGCGGCAATCGCTAGCGTGATTTGCCCAACGGGCCGCTCGGTTGCTGGGTTGATGATCTCGACGGTGTTGCCGTCCTGGGCGTCAACCCAAGCCCCATCGATGTACAGTTGGCGATAGTCTCTCATAATGTCTCCTTTCCTCCGGGGAGCGAAACCGAACCGGTCGGTACAGCTCCGCGCTGTCTAGTCGCTGTCTTTGTCGGGGGCGGCCAGGTGATGGCTCGGACGTTCATGTGCCCTCGACAATGATCGAGGCGGCTTCGCTATTCGAACCGTACCTCGCTGATATCGATCGATACCATAAGCATTTCCAGAATCGGCCGGCGATCCGGTCCGCGCGCATAGGCGCGACGCTTGATTGGCAGACGAATGCCGTTCGCCTCTACATAATCTGAAGTCAGCTGCGCCGCTGCAAAGCCGCCTGCGATATTCACGCTATAATCGTGGCGACGCAGCAACAGGTCCTCACCAAAGAAAAAATCCTGAACGAGGCAGTGCGTCTCGATCGAACCCGGAAAGTAAGCGCGCAACACGCGCCCCGTCTCTGCGCCCTCCCGCCAGGCCTCGGTTTCTTCGACTCGCACGCCATCCATCGCGAGAAGAAATGGCGTGGTGAGATAGGTCCACAGGGCCTCGCCGTTGAAATAGGCACGATGCATCGGGTCCCATGGGGTGCTCATCTGATAGCCGGCAAACGAGTCCCTCGGCGCGTGACGCTCGGCAACCAGCGTGCCATCGAGCTTCTCAATGGCGATCCGTTCTGGTGTGAACATCGTGCGCTGATCGGAAGCCCCATAGGGGAAGACAGACGAGCGCTCTTCGTGCAGCCACACGGTCATACTGCGAGGGTTTGAATCCTACAGCACACCCTTGAGCGCCAAAGAAGCCGCCGCCGCTCACGATCGTGGCCTCGACCTTTTCGTGGCCATTCCAGCGATCTATGCCTCCGTGTTCATCAATAATTCTGGCAAGCAGTTCATTCATCAGGTGTCTCCCTCGGGCTGAAGGTCTACAGACCGCGATACAGGCCGTGCGATCGCACCTCAACTAGTACGCTGCGCCCAACGGCCGCCCGCAGGCGAGAGTATGCCGAAGGTCTTGACCCCACGCGTCCCCGAACTCCGAAGCCCTTGAGTTCCCCGTCCCACTGGATGGCGTAGCCTCGTGCCGGAGCCTGCAGGCGTTCAACAACCCACTTGGTGAGCTTAATGGCGTCCTCCGTGTAAGCACCTTGGGTCAAAGTGCTTCAAACTCGGTAGGCTGCTTGTTGATCTGAAAAAGGATATCGGTTATGGCATTCGCTCCTGATCGTTCCACTGTCGAACCGCGAATAGGCGAATAGTATTTTTAAAAAGCCCTTTTTCGTGCAGAAGGAAGCTAGCACTGAACCGGTTAGTGGTCAATGACGCGAGATCTGGGTATCGGATCGGGGGCGAGTTCATGGAACACCGGCATGTCCTCGGTAGTGCGATAGCCCCATCGAGCACCGAATCTAATATCCGGTTTCAACAGGCCGCCAGGGTGCGAACGTGAGGACCGTGGCAGGTCGGGAGGATCAGTCCTCGCGTTCGCGGCCGGTGATGAGGCGTGCTCCGCGATCGAAGGTGAGATAGGCCCACAGCCATTGCAGGGAGACGATCAGGCGGTTGCGCATTCCGATGAGAAAATAAATGTGGGCGATGCCCCAGATCCACCAGGCGATCCCGCCCTTGATCCGGAGCCAGCCGAAGTCGATGACCGCGGCACGCCGGCCGATGGTCGCGAGGTTGCCGAAGTCGCGATAGCGAAACGGCGGCGGGGCCGGCCTTCCCGCGACGCGCGCCGCGATGACCCGTGCCACATACGCGCCGGCCTGCTTGGCGGCGGGTGCCACACCGGGCAGGGCCCGCCCCGTCGCGTCGGAGACCAACGCCACGTCGCCCGCCACGAACACCTCGGGGAGCCCGGGTACCGAGAGATCGGGCGCCACCGGGACCCGTCCCAGCCGATCGGCCTCGATGCCGAGCCAGCGCGCCACCGGCGAGGCGGCCACCCCTGCGGCCCACAACACCGTGGCCGCCTCCACCCGTTCGGTCCCGACCGTGACGCCCCAGGGGCCACAGTCCGTCACCGGGCTCTTGAGCTTGACCTCGACGCCCAGGCGCGCGAGCGCACGGCCGGCGTAGCGCGAGAGGGCCTCCGGAAAGGCCGGCAGCACGCGCTCCCCGGCCTCGCACAGGAGGATGCGGGCGCTCTTCGGGTCGATGTGGCGGAAGTCGGCGGCAAGGGCCCGGCGTGCCAGCTCCGCGATGGCCCCGGCCAGCTCGACCCCCGTCGGCCCGCCCCCGACGATCACGAAGGT
>JBOIEG010001226.1:0-1786 GCA_050740915.1 Gammaproteobacteria bacterium
CAGCCCAACAGATTTTTTGATACCCAAAATTTCGGACCTATAGAACGTAACTTTATTCCAAGTAATGAATCAGATGCATAAATACGCCTCAGATCAGTACCCACAAATTCTGCGGAGGAGGCAAAAACATAGACCAAAGCTGCCAGCACATGCATCGAGTTGCGCCGGCGGACGTTAGGACCAATTATGCAGATCCGCATCGGCTACGAATTAATCTACGACTGCCCACAACCGACGCCTATGATATTGACCTTGAACGTGCACTACACGCGCGTCTCCGATATCGTCGTGCCCGACTATCTCATCGCCGACCCGCCGGTCCCGATCACGGCCTATCGTGACGGTTTTGGCAATTGGTGCAACCGGATCGTCGCGCCGAAGGGCCAACTTCGGCTTTCCGCCAATGCGGTCGTGAAGGACACGGGAAAGCCGGACGAGGTCGCCCCCTCGGCTCAGCAACACCCGGTGCAAGACCTGCCCGAGGAAACGTTAGTGTTCCTCTTGGGAAGCCGATACTGCGAAACCGATCGGCTATCCGAGGCGGCGTGGGACCTATTCGGCAAATCGCCCACCGGATGGGGACGCGTCCAGGCGATCTGCGACTTTGTCCATAGGCATATCCATTTTGGTTACGAGCATGCGCGCTCGAAGACGGCTTGGGAGGCTTTCAATGAGAGGACCGGCGTCTGCCGTGATTTCACGCACCTCGCCGTCGCATTCTGCCGCTGCATGAACATTCCGGCACGTTATTGCACCGGCTACCTGGGCGACATTGGCATACCGCCCCCATACGCCCCGATGGATTTCGCTGCCTGGTTCGACGTATATCTTGGCGGTCACTGGTGCACCTTTGACGCTCGGAACAACACGCCGCGCATCGGCCGGGTGTTGATCGCCCGCGGTCGCGACGCGACTGATGTCCCGATCAGCAACACGTTCGGCCCCAACACGCTGAAGAGCTTCAGGGTATGGACGGACGAGTTGAACGAAGGATGAATGTGAGCACTCCACGGCCGAAACGGCGGGGTGCAATCTGGTAGAGCAGCGGACTACGGCGCCTCACCAGATCCTTCTCGAGCGGGAGGAATTGCTGCCCGACACGGAGCAATGATGCAAACCTACGCAAAAGAGCGCCGCCCATCGCGGCTCTGCCTTCGATTCAACCTACCCTCCCCTTTTGCCGTTGCAGCGCTTTGATCTCCCGGGCAAGCAAGCGCTTTTCGCTATCCAAGGCTACTACCCGCTCGCGTAACGAGCTTAACGTTTCGGCCTGTTTTTGTGTCTTTTCTTGAGCGAGGCCGAATGCTTGGTTGAGCTGCCGGTGCTCCAACGCCTTACGTTCATACTCGCGAGCCGCGGCGCTAAGCCGTTCCATGAGCTCGGCTGCTTGCATCTTCGCTAAGGTCAGTTCTTCTTGCAGGCGCACGTTCTGTTGTGCGGCGCGCTCCCGTTCCGATTCCGCGGCTTCGAGCCGGGCTTTGAAGTGCGTCGTTTCTCCCCGCGCCACATCCCGCTCCTCAATCCGTCGCTGAAGGTCACTTTCTAAGCGCAAACGCTCCACCTGCAACCCCTCTAATTGTTTGCCATAGCGCTCTTCCGTCGTATCGAAGCGCTCCCGTTCGAGCTGCAATGCTTTGCCGTGCTCCCCTTTTAAGGTCTCTAGTGTAGTGTCCCTTAAATAACTTTACAGACTTTCCAGTGATTGCTATGGTCTCGCTCATGCCGAACACCCGCGTGGCGATCAAGTTGCAGCCGGCTGAACGCACGCAGCTGGAGACATGGGGAT
>JBOIEG010001227.1:0-11415 GCA_050740915.1 Gammaproteobacteria bacterium
CCTGGAACCAAAATCCCAAGCCCTTCATCTGGACGGCCACCGTCGAGGACATCATCAAGAAGATCGAGCGGGCGCGGGTCAAGATGGAGCAGATCAAGCCCAGATCCACCCTGCCCCGAGGGGAAAAGAAGGCGGCTTAACTGTAAAGTTATTTAAGGGACACTACACTAGGAGCCTGAACTGTACAAGAAGCACATCGAACCCCCTTCAAGGCGCTTCCGTTACCCTCTCTAGCCCACGAATATGGATGTACCTGCCGCCGTAGAGGCCCAGCCGAATAGCAGGGTGCATTTGCTCGCTGTTGGCGCCGTGGGGGTGGTCTTTGGCGATATCGGCACGAGTCCCCTGTACACCATGCGGGAGGTATTCAACGGCTCGCACGCGGTTTCTCCCAGTACCGAAAACGTCCTTGGGATCCTTTCGCTTATCTTCTGGGCGCTGATGATCGTGGTGTCGCTGAAGTACGTTGTTTTTATCATGCGCGCCGACAACAAGGGTGAGGGGGGCATCATGGCGCTGATGGCGCTGGTTCAACGCGCGACGGCAAAGACTCCCCGCGCTCGTTCGCTGCTTATGCTGGGCGGGATCTTCGGCGCTGCGCTCTTTTTTGGGGACGGCATGATCACCCCCGCCATCTCGGTGCTCTCGGCGGTGGAAGGGCTCGAAATCGCGACCCCGACGTTCGAGCCGTTCGTGGTTCCCGTCGCACTGGTGATCCTTTTTGCCTTGTTTCTCTTGCAGCACAAAGGCACAGCCAAAGTAGGGGCCTTGTTCGGGCCGGTCATGTGTGTTTGGTTCCTTACCCTGGCCTGCCTTGGTGGGTTTCACATTGTGCGCGATCCGATGGTGTTGGAGGCGATTAATCCCCTTCACGCCGCCCGCTTTTTCCTCCACAACCAGGGGCATGGCTTTTTGGTGCTCGGCGCTGTGGTGCTCGCGATCACAGGGGCAGAGGCGGTGTACGCCGATATGGGCCATTTTGGCAAAAGGCCTATACGCCTCGCCTGGTTCTGGTTTGTGCTGCCGGCCCTACTGATCAACTATTTTGGCCAGGGTGCCCTGCTGTTGCACGATGCCACGGCGGCGAAGAATCCGTTTTATCTCTTGGTTCCAGGGTGGGCACTGTTGCCGATGGTGGGTTTGGCCACCGCGGCCACGATCATCGCCTCCCAGGCAGTGATCTCGGGCGCTTTTTCAGTCACCCACCAGGCGACTCAACTCGGCTACTTACCGCGCATGAATACGCGATACACCTCGGAGACGGAGAAAGGGCAGATCTATATACCGTTTATCAATTGGGGATTGCTGGTCGGGATCTTCGTCTTGGTGCTCGGTTTTCGATCTTCGAGCGATTTGGCTGCCGCCTATGGGATCGCGGTCACCGGTACCATGGTGATCGATACCATCCTAGCGTGTGTGGTGGTGCGAGTGCTTTGGCAATGGCACCCGATCGCCGTTGCTCTCGGGGTGAGCGTGTTTATCCTAATCGATCTGGCGTTCTTGGGCGCTAATGCGTTGAAACTGTTCCAGGGTGGCTGGTTCCCCGTGGTTATCGCCGGGGCTGTGTTCACCCTGATGTCGACCTGGGCTCGCGGTCGACAGCTGGTGTCGGCGCGGCTGCGTGAGAGCGATGTCCCCTTGCTGCGATTCCTTGATAACGTGGGCACGGATACACTCAAGCGCGTTCCCGGCACGGCGATATTCCTCACGGCTAATCGCGAGGGGGTACCGCATGCGTTGCTGCACAATCTAAACCACAACAAGGTGCTGCATGAGCGCGTCGTTGTGCTCACGGTGGTCACTCGCGACGTGCCCTTCGTCGCTGCCGGCGAACGCGTTGAAGTGCAGACGCTTGCGCATAACTTCTACCGCGTAACCCTACACACTGGCTTTAAGGACGACCCCGATATTCCTAAAGCCTTGCGCGCATGCAAGCGCCTTGGGCTCGCATGCGATTTGATGGAGACTTCGTTTTTCTTGAGTCGCGAAACGCTGATCCCCACGGCTCTGCCCGGCATGGCGCTGTGGCGGGAAAAACTTTTCGTTAGCATGGCGCGTAACGCAGGTAACGCCACCGCGTACTTCGGAATACCGACTAACCGAGTGGTCGAGCTTGGGACTCAAATCGAGTTTTAAGGAAGCTCTGATTAATTCAGAGGTTCCGGCGGCCTAGAGAGGCGCCGCACATTTTTCAAACACGCAGGTGTTTGAAAAATGCAGGAAAGCAAAAACCACACTTTTTGCTTTTCGACTCTGAAAAACTCCAAGGATGGTTTTTTCAGAGTTTCCTTAATCAATCTTCCTCTTGGCCTTCATGAGGTGCTCAATAACCGGATTGATGATGAGCTCCATGGCCAGAGCTCTCCTGAGCGCTGGGATCACGAGGGTATCGGGGGCTGACATGAATGATCCGGACAAGCGGCTCAATAGCTCGTTGAAATCCACGCTAAGCTTCTTCAGGTTGCGAACATGCACCACCTCGAAGCTCTGATCGTTACCGGGGATCTCCTGAGCAGAAAAGGGATTGGAGGTATCCACAGTGGGAACGCGCTGAAAATTGATATCGGTGCGCGAAAATTGCGGCACGATGTAGTGCACGTAATCGTGCATGCGGCTCAGTATTTTTTGTGTCGCCGCCGCTGCAGAATACCCTCTCACTTTTTTGTCCCGGTGTATTTTTTGTATCCACTCTAAATTGATGATCGGCACCACGCCAATCAAGAGATCGACATGTTTGGTGATATTCACCTTTTCTGTCACCAGAGCGCCATGGAGGCCCTCGTAAAACAGCAGATCGGTATCTTTGGGCAGCGGCTCCCAAGGGGTGATGGATCCGGCCGGCAGCTCAAGGCTAAGCGCCTCTTTTTTGTTATGCACATACCAGCGGCGCTTCCCCTCGCCCTTTCTCGAGTACTCTTTAACGACCGCCTCTAATTCCTCAAAAAGGTTGCCTTCCGGCCCAAAATGAGAAATCGTCTTTCCTTCCGCCTCGGCGAGCTTCAGCGCCTCTTGCATTGATTTGCGATCATAGCGGTGGAAGCCATCGCCTTCGATGATAGCCGGGCGCACGCCTGCGCGTTGGAAAATACGCTCGAAAGCGACCCTCACGCTAGTCGTGCCCGCACCCGAAGACCCGGTAACGGCAACGATGGGATGTTTTTTCGACATCACCTACCGCCAAGGCATATCAATCGCATTTGGGCACTTCGATTAATTCGAAGTGCCCAGCGGTATAGGGTTCCACGGATGGAATTTTTCGGAGAGCCGCTTTCAGTTGCACGCATGTTGGCTCAGCGCGATAGTACATTGCTGTATTATATAGCTAGCCATCTTTTCTGCGCACAAGATCGGAATATGAGCTCTGGATTAACCGTCTTCCTAGCGATCTGTGATCTCGTGCAGATGCGATGGCCACGGTTTGATCTCCTTCCTGGTTGAGGCTGATTACAGCATCAGCGATAAGCCCAAAGCGGATGAAGGAAGATCGACAAGGCGGGCTTGGGGCTCTGTAATACGGGAGCTCGCGATGGGGGATGACACGTGGTGTTTTTGCGTCCCTTCTTGATCGCCTTGCGACTTCTCACTCGTTTGCCTGTCCCTTCAGAGGAAGCGCCGAACGATCGTGACCTGGGTCGCTCGGCGCTGTATTATCCATCGGTCGGCTTGCTAATCGGGCTTTTGTTATGGGCCCTGGACTTCGCGCTGAGCCACCAAGCCATACTGTTGCGAGCGGCGGTTCTGCTCGCCTTCTGGGTTTTGCTAACGGGCGCGTTGCATCTCGATGGGCTTGCGGACAGTGCCGATGCCTGGCTGGGCGGCTTTGGCGATCGCGAGCGCACTTTGCTGATCCTGAAGGACCCTTGTTCTGGCCCCGCCGCCCTGGTAGCGGTGTTCGTTGTTCTGGTCCTTAAGTTCGCGGCCCTTGCGAGCATCTTAGACGCGGGCGAGCGGGGTGTCCTGATTCTGTCCCCGCTTCTCGGCCGTACCGCCCTAGCCTTGCTTTTTCTTACCACCCCTTATGTTCGCCCGGGTGGGTTGGGTGAAACCCTAGCCCGCCACCTGCCACGGCCAGCGCTTGCTTTCGTGGCCTTGGCCGCCTTGGCCGCCGCCCTTTTCAGCGCCGGGGCTAAAGCTGGGTGGATCCTCTTTGTGGCAGGGGGCTGTTTCCTGGGCTTGCGCGCGATGATGGTTCGGCGCATCGGCGGCACGACAGGCGACACCGCAGGCGCGCTCGTGGAGGTTATAGAGACGGCGGCGCTGGTGGCCCTATCGATAGCCTGAATTGCTCCACCTTATTGCACCCCACCCAAGCGGCTAAGCCTGCGATTGCAGGTAGTTTGCTAGACCCATTTTCTCGATCAAGCCCAATTGGATTTCCAGCCAATCGACATGGCTTTCTTCGCTTTCCAAAATGGCTTGCAGCAGGTCTCGGGAGACGAAGTCCTGACAAGACTCGCAATAGGCGATCGCTTCGCGCAAGAGGGGCAGGGCGGCGTTTTCCAGCTCCAGGTCACAGCGCAGCATCTCTTCGGCATGCTCGCCAATCTTGAGCTTGCCCAGCTCTTGCAAGTTAGGCAGCCCTTCCAGGAACAAAATGCGCTGGATAAGCCGATCGGAGTGCTTCATTTCTTCAACAGACTCCTTATATACTTGCTCGTTCAGTTCCTTGAGTCCCCAGTTGTGGTACATGCGCGCATGCAGAAAATACTGGTTGACTGCCGTCAGCTCGTTTTTTAACGCTTTATTCAGATAGCCAATGACCTTTTTATCGCCTTTCATGTGAAGCTCCTAAGCGTCGTACCTAGCGCGAGGCCGCGTGTTATACTGATTTCGACAACGTATCATCGAAGTCGCCTATAGGGCACTTCGATAAATTGCTTCCGTGCAATTTGTCGAATCGCAAAGCAAGAAGCGTGGTTTTTGCGTTGCTCCATTGCTCAATCACTTATGGCGTGATTGAGCAATGTCCTCACGGCCCTGTGAGGGCGGGCACTCCGAATCAATCGAAGTGCCCTATACTACATAGCTTAACCGCAAATTCTATGGATAATCCACTTATCGGGTATCGTGGGCTACCGCCGTTTGAAGCGATCCGGCCCGCGCATGCTGAACCTGCACTGGATAAAGTGCTAGCAGAGAATCGTGCCGCCATTGGCGCGTTGCTCACAGAGGACTGCAACCATCCCACCTGGGAGCACACGCTACGCCCCATTGAGGAGATCAACGACAACTTGAATCGCAGCTGGTCGCCTATCGGCCATTTGCACAGCGTGGCCGACAATGACGAGTTACGCAAAGTCTACGAAACCTGCCTGCCAAAGCTCACCGCGTACCTAACGGAGATGGGTCAGAATGGGGCACTCTACGCGGCGTGTAAGTCGGTAGCGCAGAGCGCTGAATATGCCCAGTTGGGGATTGCCGAGCGCAAGATCATCGACAACGCCCTGCGCGATTTTCGCTTATCGGGCATTGAGCTCGGAGCCCAAGGCAAGGAACGGTTTAAGGCATTGAAGCAGCGCTTGTCCAGGCTGCAGACCCAGTTCGAAGAAAACCTCCTGGATGCAACGGACGGGTGGAATAAACGGGTGGATGATGAGCGCTTGTTGGCAGGGCTGCCAGACTCCGCCCGCAAACTGGCGGCGCACAAGGCACAACAGCAGGGCCAGCAGGGCTGGCTTCTGACCTTGGAAGCGCCCTCATACCTACCGGTGCTCATGTACGCCGATGATAGGGAACTGCGTTTTGAGGTGTATCAAGCCTATGTGACCCGTGCGTCCGAGCAAGGTCCCAATGCGGGTCGATGGGAAAACACCGAAGTCATGAGCGAAATCCTAACCTTGCGCCAAGAGCTGGCAAGGTTAGTGGGATTTCACGATTTCGCGCAGTACTCGCTAGAGACAAAGATGGCCTCAAGCGCAGAGCAAGTCCTGGAGTTTATTTCGGATCTGGCGCGGTGTTGCAAACCGATCGCTGTACGCGAGTTTGGGGAGCTCGAACGCTATGCGCGCGAACACCTAGGGCTAAGCTGTTTGGAGGCTTGGGATGTTGCTTACTGCAGCGAGAAACTCAAGCAGGAGCGCTTTCAAATCTCGCAGGAGGAATTGCGGCCTTATTTCCCCGTACCACGCGTGCTCCTGGGTTTGTTTGAGGCAGTGAGGCAGCTATACGGTCTTATGATCCAAGAAATACCGGGTGTCTCGATCTGGCATCCGGACGTGCGCTTTTTTCAAATCCAGGATGAGTCGGGGGAGATCAGAGGGCAATTTTACATAGATCTTTATGCGCGCGCTAAAAAGCGTGGCGGCGCTTGGATGGACCAATGCCTCGCGCGCAGGCGCGGGCATGACGAGCTCCAGATCCCGGTGGCCTATTTGAATTGTAATTTTTCACCTCCCCTGGGGCAGGATCCCGCTTTGCTAACCCATGATGAGGTGATCACTTTGTTTCACGAGTTCGGCCACGGATTGCACCACATGTTAACTCGGGTGGATTACCCCAGTGTCGCCGGCATCAATGGGGTCGCCTGGGATGCTGTGGAGCTGCCTAGCCAGTTTATGGAGAACTTTTGCTGGGAGCCAGGGGTCCTGGGCCTCATCAGCGGTCACTACCTTAACGGAGAGCGTCTACCGGAGGCTTTGTTGCAACGGCTGCGCGTCGCCAAGAACTTCCAAGCGGGAATAAAGATGGTGCGCCAGCTTGAGTTTGCGCTGTTTGATATGCGGCTGCACATGGGTGAAGAAGCGATGGACGGCAAGGCGATTCAAGCGCTGCTGGATCAAGTAAGAAAGGAGGTGGCTGTGGTGCCGGTACCCTCGTTTAACCGCTTTCAAAATGGTTTCTCGCATATATTTGCCGGCGGCTACGCCGCAGGCTATTACAGCTACAAATGGGCGGAAGTGCTGTCCGCAGACGTGTTTTCCAGGTTCGAAGAGAAGGGTGTGCTTGACCGCACCATCGGCGAAGAGTTTTTGAGCAGCATACTTGAGCCGGGCGGGACGCGCGAGCCCATGGAGCAATTCATCGAGTTTCGAGGTCGTGAGCCGAGCGTAGAGCCGCTACTGCGCCATACGGGAATGCTCGTAGAGACGCACTGAACGCGAAGGCAGAAAAACGGCGATCTCGGGAAACCGGGGGCAACACCAACATTTCGCTCTGCGATCCATCGCCGTTGTTCGCATCCTAGAAGTCCGCTAACTTACAATGGGGCTTTCGAGCTTGAAAGCAAAACCAGCTACAAAAAACGGTTCCGGCCCCAGTTGCTAAAGATCGCGACCTGGAACGTAAACTCTTTGCGCATGCGGTTGTCGCAGGTGCTGCAGTGGTTAACGATCGAGCAGCCGGATGTCTTTGCCTTGCAAGAGACCAAAATAACCGATGATCAATTTCCCCTTGAGGCGATCGAAGCAGCGGGATACTGCGCGCATTTCTCAGGTCAGCCCAGCTATAACGGCGTTGCGACCCTCACTAAAAGGCCGGCCTCGAGGATCGCTACCGAACTGCCCGGTTATCTCGATCCCGAACGCCGGGTCTTGGTTCAGTATTATGGCGACCTGGTGATCGCCAATTTTTATGTGCCGAACGGTGTTGCGATCGGTTCTGACAAATACCGCTATAAGCTCGAATGGCTGGATGCTTTGCGCGCTTATGTGGGGCAATTGCTTGCAGAAAATTCCTTGCTCGTGGCCCTGGGGGATTTTAATATCGCGCCTGAGGATCGTGATGTGCATGACCCCGAGCTGTGGCGAGACAAGGTTTTGGTGAGCGAGCCCGAGCGGCAGGCATTGCAGCAACTATTGGCCCAGGGATTGAGTGACAGTTTTCGACTGTTTGACCAAGTGCCGGCAAGCTTCTCCTGGTGGGACTATCGGGCCGGAGCATTTCGCCGCAATCACGGTTTACGCATCGATCTGATCCTGATCAGTAGCGCATTGGCCAAGGGATGCACTGCCTGCTCGATCGACAAGAAGACAAGAAAACGAGTGAAACCCTCCGATCACGCCCCGGTCGTGGCGACCTTTGAACTTTAGGGCACTTCGATTAATTCGATGTGCCCGGTGGTATAGAGATATGCCGCACATTTTTCAAACAAGTCACTGTTTGAAAAATGGAGCAAAGCAAAAAACCACGCTTTTTGCTTTGCGATTCGATAAATTGCGGGGAAGCAATCTATCGAAGTGCCCTTTAACCAATTGCGCCGCAACGGCGGCATTCGATATAATTTTCTAATGAAGCCGGATATTCACCCAACATACGAAGAGATCACGGTGACTTGCAGTTGCGGCAACACGTTTAAAACCCGTTCGACCTTGGCAAAAGACCTCCACATCGACGTGTGTTCGGCTTGCCACCCGTTTTATACCGGCAAGCAGAAGATCGTCGATACAGCGGGGCGGGTTGATAAATTCCGCCGCAAATACAAGCGTAATTAGCATAGTCTCATTGGAGCCAGCTGAGAGCTATCAACCACCCGATTGATCTGACGATCCAAGGCCTATAAGATTAAGCTCGTTAGCGATCGGCTTGAGTCCGCGAGAATAACCGTCCCCGTAGTTAGATAGCTTACAGCCGATAGTTAAAGTCCAATCTACTAACATCAAGCAACCTATTGCAGGAACATGACAAAATTTTATCCACAATTCTTGTGGATAAGTTTGTGGACCAATTGTCGTCAATCGCTCCAAAATGCCGTATCTGCGGGCGTTGTATTAGGGCAGACAAATGGTGACCACAAAATAAAAATAGATATACCAATAGGTTATGGTTCCTGCGCAGCGGGTTTCAAAATATCCGCGGTCAGCCCGCCTTACCGATCTTAGATGTGCATAACACACTTCCCCTTATAAGCGGATTAGGAGATGGGCTGTTGACCGAAGCTCTGACAAATGTTTTCGTGCGCCCTGTGGGAACTTTTGTAGAGGTAGGTACTCTCAGTAAATACGTTCCTGGCGAACGTACCCGCTCTACCTCCCTGAGCGGGACTGGCCCGGTATCCCCAGCCGGGCATAGTTGGCCCCGGCACGAAATTCTCTCCCCTGTACTTTGCCGGGGCCTTTTCTTTTGGGTCTCGCGAGGGAGGGTTAACCAGAGCGCGTTGCAAACCACCGATCCAAAGCGGCGGTCAATTGTTCGACCCCTAAGTGCTTAGGAGCAGAGAATGGTTGCACGCTAATCATTGACACCAGATTCTCGTACCTGCTTCGCATCTTTTGTTCCGCGGCTGCGCGAGCGCCTTTGCTCAATTTGTCAGCCTTGGTCAACAGGACATGTACTGGCAGCGAAGCCTGCTGACAAAGCGCAAGCATCTGTTCGTCCGTAGGTTTCAGCAAGTGCCTGATATCGATTGTCAGCACCACGCCAACCAGTGAGCGGCGCGAATTCAAGTAAGCCGGAATCAAATGGCCCCAATGCTTCTTTAAAGCGGCCGGCACTTTCGCGTAGCCGTAACCGGGCAGATCCACGAGGCGGCGGTTTTCATCGAGCTGAAACAAGACGATCTGTTGGGTGCGTCCCGGTGCCTTGCTGGTGCGGGCAAGCTGCCGTGCGCCCGTCAGCGCGTTAATGGCGCTTGATTTGCCGGTATTCGAGCGTCCGGCAAAGGCGACCTCCAGCCCCGAATCCGAAGGCAGCTGGGCCAAAGAGTGGGCGCTTTGTTGGAACTGTGCTCGGCGGTACGACGGGCCAACCTGGCCCAGCTTATTCATTTGTGGGGAGCCTTATTTGATCCACGACATGTTGACAGATGATAGGCTACCGCAAGTCATTTATTGTATTCTCGAAAAAAGGTTGCATTCTGTTGGGGAGAGTCGCCACCATGCTAAAGAAGGCTGTTTTGTTTTTTGCCTGGGCCTGTAGCTTTGGATTGATCGCAGCCACTAAAGCCGAGACCGTGCAAGCGAAAGGCGATGTCGAAGCCGGTAAAGCGAAATCAGCAGTATGTGCGGCCTGCCATGGTCAGGACGGTAACAGCCTGGCGCCACAATGGCCCAAGCTGGCCGGGCAGCATGTAGCTTATCTGGAAAAGCAGCTGACCGATTTTAAGGCCGATAAGCGCGAAGACCCCGCCATGGGACCGGTGGCTGCATCGTTGAGCGAGGACGAGATCCTTGATCTGGCCGCCTACTATGCGCTGCAGGAGATTGCCATTGGGAAGGTCGCCAAAGGGCACGTAAGCTTGGGTCGCGCAGTCTACCACGGAGGCGTTCAAACCTCCGGTGTCCCCGCATGTATGGCGTGCCATGGGCCTAGCGGGAAGGGAAACCCCGCAGCGGGGTTTCCGGCGCTTCGAGGGCAGCACGCGAAATACACGGAGAAACAGTTGCAAGCCTATGCCTCCGGTCAGCGTTCGAACGATGGAGAAGGCGCCGTCATGCGCGATATCGCAGCGCGTCTAAGCAGCAAAGAGATCCAAGCCGTGGCCGCATACATTCAAGGGCTGCACGAGGCCATCGCGGAGAAAAAATAACATCTTAAGGGGTAGAAATGAAAAAGAGCGCTCGATTGGTTTTGCTTTTCCTTGGATTGGGTCTTTCATCGCTGGGGTCGGCGGAGTCGGTACAGAAACCGCTCGACGGGAAGGAGTACGAGCTCGTGATCCCTGAACAGCCAACCCAAGTTGAAGACGGCAAAGTCGAGGTGGTGGAGATCTTCTGGTACGGTTGTCCTCATTGTTACGATTTTGAACCGTATCTTGAAAAGTGGTTGTCGGCGTTGCCGCCTTATGCTGAGTTCCGGCGCCTGCCAGCCTCTTTCAATGACCGCTGGTTGCTTCATGCTCGGGCTTTTTACGCCGCAGAGTCTCTGCACGTGTTAGACAAGGTGCACCACCCTCTTTTTGAAGCGTTGACAAAAGATCAAAAGCGTTTTGACACGGAGGCTAATTTAGCGGCATTTTTTGCCGAACATGGGGTGGATGAGGCGCAGTTTCGTCAAACGTTTAATTCCTTCGCCGTCGATGCGAAAGTCAAACAGTCTTCGCAGATGGTACGCAACTACGGGATTAACGGCGTCCCAGCCGTCATCGTCAATGGGAAGTACCGCACGGCCGCAAGCCTTACTACAGGCGGCTACCCTGCCTTGCTCGAGGTGATCGATCAGCTGATCGAGAAAGAAAGAGCGGGTGCCGAATAGCGGGCCTTTCGAAAAATTCCATCCGTGGAATTTTTCGCATCGCAAAGCAAAAATGCGATTCTTTCTTTGCCCATGTTTCAAACAGTTACCTGTTTGAAACATGGGCGGCATATCCTTAATGCCGCTGGGCACTTCAAATTAATCGAAGTGCCCTAGGAGCTTGTCGGACTTAGGTTGAACACCAAAGCCATAACGTGCGTGTTGAACGCCAAAATCGAGGTTCGGGTGGTCATCAAGGCGATCGACTCCGTGAGTTGATGATGGACAGACTCTTCTCGGCCCGCTTTT
>JBOIEG010001228.1:0-3523 GCA_050740915.1 Gammaproteobacteria bacterium
CTGTTGCGGAGTTCCGTGTGCGGATCCCCATGTCTCCAGCGGCGTACGTTCAGCCGGCTGCAACTTGATCGCCACGCTGGTGTTCGGCATGAGCGAGACCATAGCAATCACTGGAAAGTCTGTAAAGTTATTTAAGGGACACTACACTAGCGAGTAGTTCTTTGTGCTCGCGTAGTAGCTCCCGCATGCCCTTGAGGATGGTCGGCCGCGACAGCCCGGTAAGTTCATGCATCGCTTGCACTCCACCGCGGCCGCGGGCGAGTGCTTCCCGCGCGACATACCAACGCGCTTGCGCCTCGTTCAAGGTGCCAAGCACCTTCAACAGGAACTGCTCCGATGGCTCGACGACCATACGTTAACTCTAGCATGAACCCTCTCAATCGTAAACGTTATTTTGTGGTGGTGCCTTAGAGGCTAAACCAACGCTCCACAATCTTGATACTATTCGATACAGATGCGCCCCAGACATTATGACAGAGGCTTAGCTCGAAGACGAACCGGGCCATCGTCGTGAACGACAGTACACCGAGAAGGCTATTGAGCGCATTGTCGAGCAGACCCTCTACAGCATCCCCGAGCAAGCCACCCACTGGAGTACCCGCACCATGGCCAAGCACCCAGGGGTGAGCCATACCACCGTGGGCCGGACTCGAACGCGCACGAGCTCAAGCCTCATCTGGTAAGCAGTGCTTTTCGCGGGGGATTTCATCATGCCATACATCGGTGCCCCTGCGGTCGAAGAAGGTAACGTGCCGGGTTTATTCAAGACCATCGATTTGCTAATGAGCCTTGGTCCTCGGCATGTTCTGCATGGGCATGAAACATTGACGCGGCTGTGGCATTCCCCGACGCTGCTCGCTCACCTCAAGACGCAGCTCGAATGGCTTTATCGGGAGACGCTGAAAGCGATCGCCGCTGGGGCAGATCGTGCCAGCATTCACCATCGCAATTTGATCCCACCCACCCCGCAGCAACATCCGCAAACTCAGCTTGTCTATCTGGTCATGCGGGAGAACGTGATCAACCGCGTTTATGACCAGAACGTGGGCTATTGGCAACCTGACCTACAGGGGATGGATCATCTGAGCGAAGTGGAATTCGGTGTATTGTTGACCGAGTATCTGGACCTATCGGAAACGCAGCTGGCCCAAGCGATCGAAAAGATGCTACACAGCGGAGACCATGAGCTCGCCTTACGTACCGCAACCTGGGCGCTTGCTCGACATCCATCCGATGCAGCTCTCAAGGGATTGCAGCAAACGGGCAGGCTTGAAGCTCAAGGAGAAATACCAGGAATTTAGCCCCTTCAAGTTCATTATCTATTCCAATGTCATTCACCATGAAACGCCACAGTTGCGCCTCCCGTAGGTTTACGCTGGTGTTGGGGGCAGTGCTTTGAGCACAACGTTGTCCTGAACCTTGTAGCGCACCCTGACACTCACAAGAAAGAAGGCGCATGACGATGCCGTCGACCGGACGGGGGTGAAGTCGCGAGGGCGCTGTGCAGTGGTTCCTCGGCCTGGCGCCAGTCACGGTAAGTATTCGAAGACATAGGAGTATGAGATGAGCTTTCTCGTGAACTTCGACGTGGAAGATCTCGAAACGGCAGCCCGCTTTTACGGCTCCGCGTTTGGATTGAAGGTGGGCCGGCGCTTTGGATCTTTCGGAATAAATGTTGCTGATTTACACTGACGAACAAGCGTTGAGCGAGACGGAGCGGGAAGCATGTTACCGGCATATCAACTACCTCATAGAGGGTCGCTAAGATGGCGGATATTCCAAACTGGTGGATGAAGGGTGATTGGTTCGACGTTTGTAGCTGTAACGTCCCCTGTCCTTGTGTGTTCGCCCAGGCGCCCACGAACAATCACTGTGAAGGCGTGCTGGCCTATCACGTTCGCGAGGGCGCTTACGGGGACGTCGGGCTCGATGGGCTCAACGTGATCGTGGTCGCAACGTTCGAAGGAAATGCTTGGGCGAAGGAGAACCCGGTCTCGATTGGCATTTTCATGGATGAGCGGGCCAGCGACGCGCAGCGTGAAGCGCTGCAAAAGGTATTCTCGGGCCAGGCAGGCGGTTGGATGGGCATTTTTGCGGAGTTCGTGGGCGAAATCCGCGGCCTCGAGTTTGTACCGATCGAGTTCGAGATCGCCAAGGACCTCGCTCGCTGGCGAGCCGAGATTCCCGGCAGGGTGAAGGCCTTTGCCGAGGCGCTCTCCGGGCCTACGACTCCTCCCGGCGCGCGAGTGCAGCTCCACAACGCTCCCGGATCTGAAGTGGGACCCGGCCAGGTCATGACCTGGGAGAAGGCGGTGGAGAACGAAGTGGAAGCGTTTGGCTTTAAGTGGAGCTGGGCTGGCCAGTCCAGTAAGCACATCCCCTTCGACTGGACCGGCCCCCAGTTCGGCTAGCTTGTGTCGGCGGAGCTTACCCAACTCGAAGCGGTGCTGCGACGGGACCGCGCCGTCATTCTTGCCGGCGTCACGATGGTTGCACTCATCGCGTGGGCTTACCTGGTGTATCTCGTCTGGGAAATGGAGACCAGAGACGACATGGTGGCCATGGGCATGACCCCAGATATGGTGATGCCCCAGATGCAGAGCTGGGGAGCCGTCGAGCTCCTTCTGCTCTTCGTGATGTGGGCCGTCATGATGGTGGCGATGATGGTGCCGTCCGTTGCCCCCCTCATCCTGATGTTCGCGCGGGCAAATCGACAAAAGGGCGTGAGTCGAGTCGTGGGGTCTGCGGGGATTCTCTTCCTCGGGTACCTGCTCGTCTGGATGGACTTCAGCGTCCTGGCCACGCTGGCGCAGTGGAGACTTCACACTGCCGCCCTCTTGTCCCCCATGATGGTGAGCACCAGCTCGGCCTTCGGAGGCCTTCTCCTCATGGCCGCCGGCGTCTTTCAGTTCACTCCGCTGAAGCGCGCCTGTCTGGTGCGCTGTCGCTCACCTCTCAGTTTCCTGATGTCGGAGTGGCGAGAGGGGCAGTGGGGCACTTTATTCATGGGATTGAAGCACGGGGCCTATTGTGTGGGGTGCTGCTGGATGCTCATGACCCTTCTGTTCGTCGCCGGGGTCATGAACCTGCTCTGGGTGGCAGCTATCGCCGTTTTCGTCCTGGTGGAGAAGATCGCTCCGCGAGGCGATCTCATCGGGCGAGTCGCGGGAGGTACGTTGATCGTGGCGGGGATCGCGTCCATCGTCACATGAAGCCCGACGAATCTGTCCGGGCGACAAACCGGAAGGAGAAAGTCAAGATATATATCGCCTGCGGGGCATGTACCCCGCAGGCAACCAAAGGAGAGAGTTGCACTACTCCCCTTTGGAAAAACCCCAATGCTAATGTGCCCGCCGCAAGCGGCGGGGTATCCACGAATGAAAAAAGAAAGAATGACTAGTGTAGTGTCCCTTAAATAACTTTACAGACTTTCCAGTGATTGCTATGGTCTCGCTCATGCCGAACACCCGCGTGGCGATCAAGTTGCAGCCGGCTGAACGCACGCCGCTGGAGACCTGGGGAT
>JBOIEG010001229.1:0-5351 GCA_050740915.1 Gammaproteobacteria bacterium
CGCTATGGGCTGTACAAAGTTCCTGCGGTGGCGGGCTGGCGCTCGGCGCATGCCTCGGCATGAAGAACATCGGAAAGCCGTGTGCGGGAGAACCGCATGCACGGTTTGATGAGGGAGGGCAGGCGAGGGCCTGCTCTCTACTCTACCTTTTGGCCCGCTCCTTTGGACCTTCAATCTGACCCCGTTCGTGGCCCCTACGCTTCGTTGCTTTTCTCCCTCCTCAAACCTTAGAATCCCATAGGCACGGCGCTTCGATCCGGCGGTTTAGTTCAACCGATTTTATCCGCCGCGGATCGGCAGCACTGCTGCATACGGGCATTCGTGCCACGGCGGATAAAGGGGTGACGCAGGGCATGTGGTTTGGGACATGGGGCCGAGTATGGAATACTTGGTAAACAGAAGTGAAATATGATCTCCGCTTTAAGCCCCGGTCCGTAAAAGACTTGAAAAAGCTTCCAACCGAACTTCGAAGGCGGCTTATCGAGAAGGTCGAGGAGATGACTGATGATTTGGTCGGTGACGTCAAGCAGTTGGCGAATTTCACGCCGGAGTATCGCTTGCGGGTTGGGGACTATCGTGTTCTGTTCGAAATCGAGGGTAATACCATCGTTGTGTACGGCGTCCGGCATCGTCGGGAAGCGTATCGATGAGAGAGAGGCGGCAAATGATTGAGCTTCACCCACAAGTTATAGAGAAGGACGGGAAAAAGGAGTTCGCGGTACTCCCTTATGACGAGTTTGTGAGAGTGCAGGAGGAGCTTGAGGACTACGAAGATCTTCGGCAACTTCGTGAGGCAAAGGAGCAGGACAAGGAAGGCCCTGCTATTACTCTTGCCGAACTCCGGAAGGAATTGGGTGAGGAATAGCGAACCGGCGCTTTAAGCGCCGGCGGTAAGCTACGTTTGGTTCAGCCAGGGCGATGCAGACGATGGCCGAGGTATCAACGACCAAGATAGCCTTTCTCCCAGAGGTCATCCTCGGTAACGAGCTTCGCATTGAGATGTTCTGGGAACTGTTTGGCCCAGCCGATGAGCGAAGCCCACTCCACCATGGGCTTCTGGGCGGCCTCTCTTTCCACCGCTTCCTTCACGGCAATCCGCATCGCCTCCGACTTCGAAGTGATGCCGCGCAGGCGCATGAGTTTCTCCAGGTTCTCTTGGAATTCCGGGGCAAAATTGACGTTGAGTTGAGCCATGAGAGATCCTCCTATATAGACACCATACGTAATAAAACTTCGCCCCGTGACAGACGCCCGAACCGCTCCCCAGTCGCCTCAGTCATACGCATTCATGGGCGGGCAGGTGCATACCAGGTTGCGGTCACCATAAGCGTCGTTGCCACGCCCTACCGGCGGCCAGTACTTATCCTCATGGATCCACTCCAGTGGGAAAAATGCCTGCTCTCGGGTATAGGGCCGATCCCAATGTTCCTGCACCAACAAACGGTGGGTGTGTGGGGCGTTGCGTAAGGCATTGTTCTCCCGGTCCGCTTCGCCCCGCTCGATGGCCGCGATCTCTTCGCGGATCGCGATCATGGCCTCACAGAAGCGATCCAGCTCGCGTTTGTTCTCGCTTTCCGTGGGTTCGATCATCAGCGTATCGGGCACCGGAAAAGAGACCGTGGGGGCATGGAAACCATAGTCGACAAGGCGTTTGGCGATGTCCTCCACCGTGATCCCGGTCGATTTTTTTAGCGCCCGCAGGTCAATGATGCATTCGTGCGCCACCGAGCCGTTTTTCCCCCGATACAAGATCGGGTAATGCGGTGCCAACCGCTTGGCGAGGTAATTCGCGTTGAGAATGGCCACCAGTGTCGCGCGGCGCAGGCCAGTGCTTCCCATCATCGCGATATACGCCCAAGATATCGTGAGGATGCTGGCCGAGCCCCAGGGTGCCGCGGAAACCGTTCCTATGGTGCCTGTTTCGGCCGCGGCGGGATTCACGCCCCGTACCACCGGATGATCCGGCAGGAAAGGCGCGAGATGCGACTTCACACCGATCGGCCCCATCCCCGGTCCACCCCCGCCGTGAGGAATGCAAAACGTCTTATGCAGATTGATATGCGCGACATCGGCTCCGATCTCCGCCGGGCGGCAAACACCCACCAGGGCATTCAGATTCGCGCCATCCAGATAAACCTGGCCACCCTGCCGGTGCACGATAGCGCAGATATCGCGTATGGCCTCTTCGTATACACCGTGGGTGGAAGGATAAGTAACCATCAAAGCCGCCAAGTGGTCCGTGTGCTCGGACGTCTTGGCCCTTAGATCATCTACATCCACGTTGCCCTGCTTATCGCACCCCACCACCACCACCTTGAGCCCGGCCATGATGGCGCTCGCTGGGTTGGTGCCATGGGCCGAAGCCGGGATCAGGCAAATGTCCCTATGCGCTTCGCCACGGGTATGATGAAACTGGCGGATCACCAAGAGGCCTGTGTACTCGCCCTGCGAGCCGGCATTCGGCTGCAACGAAAAGGCATCAAACCCGGTGAGATCGCACAGCATCTCCTCCAGCTCTTCGAACAACTGCTGGTAGCCCTGAGCCTGATCCAGGGGGGCAAAGGGGTGCATCATGGCGAACTCATAGTGGGAGAAAGCCTGTAGCTCTGTGGCGGCGTTGAGCTTCATGGTGCAAGAGCCGAGTGGAATCATCGAACGGTCCAGCGCGATGTCGCGGCGCGCCAGGCGCCGCATGTAACGCATCATCTCGGTCTCGCAGTGATAGATCTCGAACACCGGATGGGTAAGAAAAGGCGTACGCCGGCGCAAAGGCTCTGGCAGACATTCCACCGTCTTGCTGACGATATCTGGAATACTGAGCAAGCTATCGGCACGGGAGGCAAACGCCCGCCACAGGGCGCGCAGCTCCTTGCGAGTGGTGGTTTCATCGAAGGCGATCGCGAGATGGTGGCCATCGATGACGCGCAGATTGATGCGCGACTCCCGGGCGCGAGCGGCAATGCGTCGGGCGCGGCCCGGTACCCGCACCGTAATGGTATCGAAATAAGTCTTGGTCACGACCTCGAAACCGAGCTCCATTAAACCAAAAGCCAGGATCTGGGTCAGGCGATGTACCCGTCCGGCGATGAGCTTCAGGTTACGCGCCCCGTGATACACGGCGTAAAAACCCGCGATGATCGCAGGCAGCACTTGCGCGGTGCAGATATTGCTCGTGGCTTTATCGCGGCGGATGTGCTGTTCTCGCGTCTGCAAGGCCATGCGCAATGCCGGCCGACCGGCATTATCGATGGACACACCGATAAGGCGGCCGGGAACGGAGCGCTTAAATTCCTCGCGGGTGGCGAAAAACGCCGCATGGGGTCCGCCATAGCCCATGGGCATGCCGAAGCGTTGGGTACTGCCAACGACGATATCCGCCCCCATTTCACCGGGGGGTGTTAGCAGCACAAGCCCAAGCAGATCGCTCGCCACGGTGACTAGGCCTAAGCGCTGGTGCGCGGCATCTATCGCTTCGCGCAGATCCCGCACCTCGCCTCGCGAGCCTGGGTATTGCAACAGCACTCCAAACACCTCCTGGGTATCTAGGACCGCTAATGGATCTCCTACGATAACCTCAAAACCCAGTGGGCGCGCCCGCGTGCGGATGACCGCGATGGTTTGCGGATGACAGTCCGCATCCACGAAGTAGGCCATAGAGGAGCTCTTGGACAGGCGATGAGACATGGTCATGGCTTCGGCAGCCGCGGTGGCTTCATCCAGCAAGGAGGCGTTCGCGATCTCCATCCCGGTCAGATCGATGACCATCTGCTGGAAGTTCAGAAGCGCCTGCAGCCGCCCCTGACTCACCTCCGCTTGATAGGGCGTGTAAGCGGTATACCAGCCGGGATTCTCCAGCATGTTGCGTTTGATCACTTCGGGCATGATGGTGCCGTAATAGCCCATGCCCATCATGGAAATGAACACCCGGTTCCGCATCCGCATATGGCGCAGATAGGAAAGCACGGCCCGTTCGCTGATGGTGGAGGTCAGTTCGAAAGGAGCACTGGAGAGAATATTCTCGGGGATGGCCCATCCGATCAGATCCTCAAGCGTCGCCAGCCCCAGGTAACGGACCATATCGGTGATCTGACGCCTGTCAGGGCCGATGTGGCGACGGATGAAGTCGCCCCGCATTTCCAGCTCGCCCAAGGGGGTGGGCACGATAGACTTATGTTCCTTTTCCAACTGTTTCTCCTTTGTCGGTGGTAGCGATCGACTCGCTCAGCCAAGTGTTTCGTCATTTTATTTTTAGGGCACTTCGATTAAATTCGGAGTGCCCGCCCTCACAGGGACGTGAAGACATGGGTCAATCACGTCTTAAGTGATTGACCCATGGAGCAAAGCAAGAACTGCACTTTTTGCTTTGCGATTCGATAAATTGCGAGGAAGCAATTTATCGAAGTACCCTTTATTTTAGGGTCTTCGGCAAAATCTGTGGGTAGTTTTCTACTTGATAGACCCCATGGAAGTAGGGGAGTCTGAGAAAAACGTCGTCTAACGCAAGTCCTACAGGCTCTGGCTGTGGATATATGGACAACTTTCCTGTTGCCCACATACCCACAGCCCAACAGATTTTTTGATACCCAAAATTTCGGGCCTATAGAACGTAAATTTCTCCTAACAATCAACAAGGTGCATAAATACGTCTCAGATCAGTACCCACAAGTTCTGCAAAGAAACCTCATTTTATATTATGACGGATCAAGCCTGCCTTGGAACGGTGCGGATCGCCGGAAGCAATCAGTGCCGCATGGTGGAGGGAAACGCTATTTTCCTCCCGAGGCGGTAGAAAGGCGTTATTCGCGCCAGAGCGACACTCACGTGTCCGTGGAAAGCGGTGCCAAGCCTATATCTTGGCTCCGAAATCAAGTGGACGCGGCCGACTGAACGTGTACGACAAGCTCAGTCGCGTTCGGCATGTTATTACCCGCGGCCCAAGCCCCAGCAAATGCCATCACCGACATCGCCTTCTAGCGCACGGTTGAGGTGTTCCTCAGCGGCTACGACACATCGAGGGGGCTGTGCACGCCCTTGCCGCCCCTATTCAATACATGGGTATAGATCATGGTGGTGCTGACATCCTTATGTCCGAGCAGCTCTTGTACGGTACGGATGTCGTAGCCCGACTGAAGGTAGGTGGTGGCAAAGGAATGACGGAGGGTGTGGCAGCTCGCGGGTTTGTTGATTCCCACTTGCCGGGATGCCTTATTGATCATGGCTGGTTCTAGTGTAGTGTCCCTTAAATAACTTTACAGACTTTCCAGTGATTGCTATGGTCTCGCTCATGCCGAACACCAGCGTAGCGATCAAGTTGCAGCCGGCTGAACGCACGCCGCTGGAGACATGGGGAT
>JBOIEG010001230.1:0-1698 GCA_050740915.1 Gammaproteobacteria bacterium
GGCCGGGAGGAACAGGGCCAGGGAGAACATCACGGCCATGCCAGCAATGCTGACTACGAGTTGCCCGACGTTGACTCTCATAGTTGTCCCAAGCAGGGCCGCCGAAGGATAGTGATTGACTGAACCATCTACTCCCTTTGGACCATACGCGAGCCTCGCGCGCGTGCTCTGAGATGGCGGCGCTTGGCCTCTCTCGCGATCTCCTGTGTGATCCGTGTCACTGATTTGCTAAAGAAACAACGTTAAATTATTGACATTAAATATCAATTGTGACTTAATAACTTCGCACTACTAGTCATACATAGACGAGAAGTGCTTCGCTCACAAGAGTAATACGCCCGTAAAGGGGGAAACGGGAGGGAGGTATTATGAGCACGAACGGGGGGCTCTGTAGCGCGCAGCGCGGCGAGCTCATTTTGCTCGTACATCAGGACTCCAAATCTCAAGAGAGCATACGGCATGTGCTCGCACGCGCGGGCTATCGCCGAGTTGTTGCCGTTGATACGGCACGCGCCGTTGTCAGCAAACTGCAGCACGGCTCGTATAACCTGCTGATCACGAGTTATTTGCTTCCGGACGGCGACGCGTGGACGTTAGCACGAATCGTTCGGTCCGGGCGGTTTTGCCGCAAGTCTTTGCCAATCGTGGTTTTGTTCGAAGGGAATGCCAGCCAAACCCTACGGGCCATGGTGCACGAACACTAAGTGCGTTTGCTTTCTACGGACCAAGGGCACAGCCTTCTGAAGGCAGTCGATGATTGTATGGCGTGCGATCCACGAGCCGCTGTTCTCGTCATCGAGGACGATGAGACCGCTGCCAATCTCGCAAGAGACTGCCTACAGCACCTCTTCGACGTAGAGCTTGCCGCGGATGGCGCAGTAGGGCTCCAGGCTTACCGTGAGCGCCGCCACGACCTCATACTGCTCGATTTACGCTTACCTGGTTTGCCTGGCGAAGAAGTACTGCGCCAGGTCCGCGAGATTGACCAAAGACAACCGGTCGTTGTTATCACCGCGCACGCATCGCTCGATGCGCACGCCTCACTCATGCTTGACGGGGCTGCCGATTTCCTACCTAAACCGTTTGACATTGCCCACCTTCGCCAAATCTGCGAGAGCGTATTACGACAGCGCGATTGCGTTGAAACCATAGCGGAATGGAGTGCAATCGAAAACTCTCCCGCGACAACCCTCACCGACGAGGAATGGCGATCCCTACTGGACGAGTTTTAGCACATGTCTGGTAACGCTCTTTATGAAGTAAGCCGGCGACCGCACTGTAATCCGTTCTGCTGCGCTCGATGCGCCGCTTGCCTATTCGTTGGATTCGCAACGCCTAGCGTCATCGCGGGTGAACGTGCAGACATGCTCGACGTGTATGGAAGTGAGCAAGCGATAAGTATCGCCACTGGATATTACAAGCCTATCGTGCGCGCCCCTGCGGTCGCGAGCGTTATCACTGACGAGGAGATCCGGGCCATCGGCGCCACGACCCTTGATGAAGTCATCGAGACGGTGGCCGGAGTTCACTTATCGACAACAGACGCCGTCAATACAATCTTTACGGTACGTGGGATCACCTCTCGTGTTCTTGTGCTGCTGAACAACGTGCCCGTAGCACAGGGCCTTTTCGTTAACGCGTTCGGTCAGCTGAACAATGTTCAGATCAACAACATCGAGCGAATCGAGGTCATTCGCG
>JBOIEG010001231.1:0-3383 GCA_050740915.1 Gammaproteobacteria bacterium
CGCACCCGGCACCAACATTACGGCTAACGGGATCTACACCAGGTTCCCGTTCCTGCCGACCCCCTTCGATGGCCGCAACCGGCGCCATATCGATTGCGGAGAAGCCGGCGCGAGGCCTTGCAACTAGACCTGAGACCGGGAGGGAGGGTCACCCCTCCCTCCTGCCTCGGGAGCGATGAAATTCCTGCTCGTCTTGGTCTTCGTTGCCGGGTCGGTCTTAGGGCCCGTTACTCGGGCGCTGGCAACTCCCTATCTGCCCACAGATGACACCGAGGTCTTGGAACGGCTCCCTTATCGCGTCGCCGATCCTCGGGTCCGGGAGCTCAGACGATTGCGTGCCGAGCAGACCCGTGAGCCAGGTAATCTGGATCTGGCTATAAGTCTTGCGAGGCGCTATATCGAGCAGGGGCGCGCCAACTGGGATCCCCGCTACTATGGTTATGCCCAAGCCGCACTGCGGGCGTGGTGGGATCTGCCTCAACCCCCGCCCGAAGTCCTCGTGCTGCGTGCGATCCTGCGCCAGAACCGTCATGATTTCACGGGCGCCCTCGCCGACTTAGCACAGGTCCTGGCGGTACAGCCACGCAACCCGCAGGCTTGGTTAACGCAGGCTGTGGTATTGCAGGTTCAGGGCGACTACGGCGGCGCACTCAGGAGCTGTTGGGCGCTTCTGCGACTGGCGCCGGAGCTGCCCGCGGCCACTTGCATCGGCAGCGCGCTCAGCTTGAGCGGCCAAGCCCGGCAGGGCTACGCGCTCCTAAGCCAGGTTCTGGAGGAGAACCCCCTGGCCGGGCTTGAAGTACGGCGGTGGGCCTCGACCACGCTGGCCGAAATTGCGGTTAGGATAGGCCGGCACGCCGACGCCGAGCAGCGCTTTAAGGAGGCCTTAGCGCTCGGTGAACGAGATACCTATCTGCTTGGCTCTTATGCCGACTTCCTCCTCGACCAAGATCGCGCTGAGGAGGTAACAGCGCTTCTGCAAAACGAAAACCGAGTCGACGGTCTGCTGCTGCGCCTGGCTCTCGCCGAACAACGCCTCCGATCCGGTGAGCTTGCTAGTCACGTTGATAGCTTACGCGCGCGCTTTGCAGCGAGCCGCGCCCGCGGAGACAGCATCCACCAGGCTGATGAGGCGCGCTTTACTCTGCACCTTCTAGCCGATCCCCAAACCGCGCTGAGCCTCGCTCTCGCCAACTGGGAAGTACAGCGCGAACCCCGTGATGCCCGCATCGTGCTCGAAGCCGCGCTCGCCGCCCGCGAACCCGCCGCAGCCAAGCCCGTGCTCGATATGCTTGAGCACACGTCTTTGGAAGATGCGCGGCTCGCGGCGCTCGCGGCCCGGCTCAAGAGCGTTCGGAAATGATGCGTTTTTTGCCCGCGCTGCTGTTGGCGTTGCTTACCACCCCCGCTTTCGCCCACAAGCCGAGCGACAGCTATTTGAAGCTCGCGCTCAAGGACTCCACCGTCCAGGGACAGTGGGACATCGCGCTGCGCGATCTCGACTATGCCCTGGGGCTGGACGCGGACGGCGATGGAGCGATCACCTGGGGCGAGCTTCGCCTACGCCATCAAGAGATCGCAGCCTACGCTTTTTCGCACCTGAGGATCAAAACGGAGGGCGGAACCTGCGCCCACAAGGTTCGGGAACATCTCGTCGATCATCACACGGATGGGGCTTACGCCGTGTTTCGGTTTGACGCCCTCTGCCCCAAGGCGCCTGAACCCTTGAGCATCACCTATCGGCTGTTCTTCGATCTGGACTCCCAACACAAAGGTCTGTTAAACCTAAGCCAGGGTGGCCAGACTTACACCGCGATCTTCAGCCCGGAGCAAGATACCCAGCGCATCGAATTCCTTGGGGCTAGCCGGATAAAACAATTCTTGGCTTATGGCTGGGAAGGGATTTGGCACATTTGGATCGGATATGACCATATTCTGTTTCTCCTGAGTCTGCTGCTTCCGGCCGTGCTCAAGCGTGAGGGAAATCGATGGTGTGCGCTGGCAAGCTTCCGGGAGGCATCGATAGACGTGCTCAAGATCGTGACGGCCTTTACGTTGGCGCATTCCATCACCTTGAGTCTTGCGGCACTGGAAGTAATCGCTTTGCCTTCCCGCTGGGTGGAGTCGGCGATCGCGGCCTCGGTGGTGCTGGCTGCGCTGAATAATCTCTATCCCCTCGTTTCCAGCCGGCGCTGGGTGGTGGCGTTTGTCTTCGGCCTGGTCCATGGCCTCGGGTTTGCGAACGTATTGACCGATCTCGGCTTGCCCAAGGCCAGCCTGCTCCTGTCTCTGGTCGGTTTTAATCTTGGCGTGGAAGCGGGCCAGCTCGCGATCGTGAGCGTGTTCCTCCCGCTCGCCTACCGGGTGCGCCATTCGTGGTCTTACCAAGGTGTGACGCTGCGCCTGGGTTCGGGCTTGATCGCTTTGGTGGCCTGCGTTTGGTTGGTGGAAAGAAGCCTCGGGCTTAGTTTTTCCTAAAACTAACCCTCCACGTACTACCGGGCCATGATATCGTCGGTCGTTATCACCCAAACAGGAATATCTCCTATTTCACTAGGGATCGCAGCCGGAATGCACGCGCCAGTTGCGTTTAAATTCACGTACACGTGGATAGCGGATCGGCCTCCCTGTTCGGTCAAACCCGTGCAACGAGACACTCCTTTTTCTCCTGGTAAGCGGAGTTCCGCTCCGCTGGTTTGGGAAGAACTGAACAACCACCATCATAAGTTGGTGGTTGTTCAGTGAGTGATGCACGATCCGTTGCTATAAGAATCGTGCGGTTCATCCTACTTATGGTGAACCACCATCGATCTTCAGTGGGCGAACACGGTACCGCCGAAGAAACTCCGCCACTGTATTTTGAATACATGTGCTCCGGGAGTAACGCCCGTGCATATGAAATTGAAGGCGTGCGCACGCGCCCATGCGCCATCTGTGTCCTCATCGGAATCGCCCTCGAATTGCACATTGGGGGGTAGACACGGGAGTCCATCTCGCGTGGCCTGGACATAAATAAGCTCATCTTCGGGACTGAAGACGGTAGCCGTATATTGGACCTCGACGCACGTTCTTGTGGAGCCGGGTATAGTAACGGTGCGCACCATACCAGGGACATCGACAAATGACGTCGAAGTGGTTGCTTGGTTAATGTCATCGGATTGCGCATAGCTCAGCTTGGTTGCCGGACACGTACCACTCGTTGTTAGGACGGCCGCTAGATCGCGATCTTGCGATGATAGACCATCGTCGGCAAACGCGCTAGTGTAGTGTCCCTTAAATAACTTTACAGACTTTCCAGTGATTGCTATGGTCTCGCTCATGCCGAACACCCGCGTGGCGATCAAGTTGCAGCCGGCTGAACGCACGCCGCTGGAGACATGGGG
>JBOIEG010001232.1:0-1011 GCA_050740915.1 Gammaproteobacteria bacterium
AGGCGAAGATGCTGCAGGCCATTGCCTCTATCTACAATCAGGAGCTCAACGGCCAGCGCTACGCAGAGATCGCGAGCGCCCTGGGCTTGGGCTATCTCTTGCGCTGGGGCGGCAGGGAGCTGATCAAGTTCATCCCGGCGTACGGGACCGCCGTCGCCTCGGTCTACACCGCTGGCGTGACCTATGCTCTGGGCAAAACCCTGTGTGCGTATTTCAGCTCGATAAAGAAGGGACACGTGCCTGACAGGGCGGTGTTCGAGCGCATCTACGCAGAGGAATTGCGGGCGGGACGGGAATTGTTAGCGCGCTACGTGCAGGCGCTACGGTCTTGAATCAAGGCCTGGTACCGTCATGAGCACCCGGGCCTCATCGATGAAGTTCTCGCCCCGCTGGCTGGTGGCGATTGCGGTGATCGTGCTGCCCGCCATCACCCTGCTGCCGCTGGGACTCTTGTGGCTATGGCAACAGGGGCTGATCCTGGAGTGGCTGCTGG
The DNA here is from genome assembly GCA_050740915.1 of Gammaproteobacteria bacterium. GTDB lineage: Bacteria > Pseudomonadota > Gammaproteobacteria > JBOHHR01 > JBOHHR01 > JBOHHR01. Next base: position 494 of record JBOIEG010001232.1, read on the forward strand.
TACTGGCGTGCGTGGGTGGGGCCGCCTGGCTGATGCTGGTGTGGCTGAACCGTAAGCACACGGTCGTGCTGATGGACAAACCCGAGGTGCAGCCGGACCCCCTCTGGCCGGACCGCAACCGCGCCGCCTGGGATAAGGCCGCCGCGATCACGGAGAAGCTCACGCTCGCGGACTACCCGCTCGACGACCCCGCCAGACTCATCGAGCTGGGCTGAGAAACGATCACGACCGTCGCCCGGCATTATCACCCGGAATCGAAAAACGCACCGCTCGAGATCGCGATCCCCTACCTCCTCATGATCATCGAGCTGGTCAGCAAGGATCTGAGAAGACTCCTTGATAACATCCCCTTCAGTCACATGCTGACCATCCACGACCTGATGCGCGGGCACAGCCTCGCGAGCTTCGCGGGCAAGTGCTACGACGTATACCGGCTGGGTTCCCTGGCCATCAATCCCGTGGGGGCGGTGTTGCGCGAGCTGCGCGACCTGAGCGCGCACCAGGCCCTGAGATACCCC
>JBOIEG010001233.1:0-1029 GCA_050740915.1 Gammaproteobacteria bacterium
ACTTGCGGCTCTCTTTGGAAAGATTCTCTGGATGATTCGCCAACACCGCTGTCCTCCTCTCATTGACCCAAGGACAGTCTGACAACAAATCAATCCGCAAAACAGATGGGGTTGGCTAACCGCTTACAGTGCACCAGCAGATTTTGGAATCCGTTCCCACCCAAGGCCGGGTCCAGCCGATCCGTGACGACGGCGGTGCGGTTGTGGGGCAAACGCACGATGGTGAGCTTGCCGCCGGCAACGGCCTCTGCTTGGGAGACCGCCTTTTCGCTGGCCAGCTCGTCTTCCGGGGTGATGCCCTGCGCGGCGCGATCGGCGGCGCGTACGCGAATGATTTCCTCCTGAGTGGCTCCTATTCTAATCAGCTCGAATATGTAGCCGCGATCGTTAGCCGCCACCAAGTCATGCCAACGTGTCCAGCGCTCAGGGGGAAGTTCCAGGAGGTCGAAGATCTGATGCAGGGAGGTCGGCTTGTCCGCGCCCGCTTTCGACCCATGGTGGTTAACAATAATGAGGCAGGTGGGACCGAGACCAAGATCGTCCTCCAGTTCGACGAGAACGGGGGTCATCTCCTGTGCCAACGCTTTCATGATTTCCTCGCGGTAGTCAGAGGCCTTCGCCCCCCAGCGCAGGCCTTTGTCATGGACGTAACCAAGCGCAGTCTCGTACAGCAGGGCACGGATGGCCACCATTTCCAGGTCCGCGCCGCCGAGGAAAAAGACTAAATTAGTCCGTGCCTTTTGTTCTGTGTCCACAGAAGAAGCTCTTCAGACAATTCAACTGTCGCGCGATAAAATTTTCCGAGCTAGCCAGTCAGCGGGGTGCGCTACATACCGCTGACAGCTTCTTGCCGGTCATGTACGGGATCAATTTCAAATGACCCACTGCCACGATATCAATAAAAAGGCCTCCTCCGCAGAATTTGTAGGTACTGATCTGAGGCGTATTTATGCATCTGATTCATTACTTGGAATAAAGTTACGTTCTATAGGTCCGAAATTTTGGGTATCAAAAAATCTGTTGGGCTGT
>JBOIEG010001234.1:0-1821 GCA_050740915.1 Gammaproteobacteria bacterium
ACTTGCGGCTCTCTGTGGAAAGATTCTCTGGATGATTCGCCAACACCGCTGTCCTCCTCTCATTGACCCAAGGACAGGCTGACAACAAATCAATCCGCAAAACAGATGGGGTTGGCTAACCGCTTACTTCTGACCACCCTGCAGGCTGTCCTGACAGGGTCCGCTTGCGCGGGATTGGTCTTGGGCACCACCCCTCGATCCTGACATGGCCCTACTATGGGGCCTGGTGGGTTCCAGCTGTTGTGGAGGTCCCACCATTAGGGAACATCAACTGGCCCGTCTTTTCTGGCCTTGCTTCACCTCCTATCTCTTAATCACTAAGATCTGATTATCGTTATGATCCATTCGTTTCTACTCTCCAAATGCTCCTGCTGATCCAACCATCCGTTGCCTGTTCCTTACCCTTCCCACGAGCTTCCTCTTGACATCCATAACCGATACCGGTCATCTCTGTTGCTGAGTCCGTCGCTTACTCCTGGATCGGCTTCCATCCTCGTCTATCCCTACATCCATACACCATCACTTTTCCTTGCCTTAGCTTTTCCCGCTAAACAGCTCCTTCACGAATCGCCGAACCGCATCCTTTTTCTGTTCCAACCCTTGGTTTCCGATACGATCAATGCCGCATCCGGTCGGTATCCTTTCAGCTCCTCGCGTATGTGCTGTCCGACTTCCATAGCCATCGCATAAGCTTTCTCCGTGATCCGCATCTTACGCATCCCATCCTCGATCCTCGGGACCTTCTCCAGTTTCCCTTTCCGGTAGGCATACAGCTCTCCTTCTTTCAATTCCCCGTCGTTTGCCCCGACTCTCGTCTGCTTCATTCCCGTGATTTCCGCTCTTGCCTTAAGCACATCGGTCTTTCCATCGCCACTTGAGATAAACATCATCAACGTACCTCCTTTCGATCAGTTGCCCAACACTTGAAAATATCCTTCTCGTTCCAGTTTCCACTATTGCGTGATGTCTGGATCCGTATCCACTGCCTCGATAATAACAACCCTCTCTGTAACAAACTCCAGGTTTTTCCATTTCGATACCAGTTCCTTACTTAGTGCCTGACTCCAATGCCTTCATTGCTGCAAAATCAACAACGCCTTAAGGAGCACAGTGACACGTACAGGTCTCGTATCTCACTCGTCCATCATTTCGTCCGTCCTCAATTCCTCTCCGTTTTACACCTTGCCTCGGTTCGAATTGCATCTTCTGGAAAAGCCACAGTCTGTCTGTTGATCACAAAAATACCTGTTCCATCGTTTCTATCCACAATCCGTTTCACGTACCAAACGTCTGTTAACCAATCCGACAATTCCTGCTTCGTGATCCAGTTCCTTGTCCGTACACAGTCTCAACCATGTGGTTTTAACCTGCTGCTATCCAATCATTGCTCTATCCTCGTCTTCTCCGATCTACGCTTGCGTCACTTCGAATATCCTTCGCTTGCTCCAACATCGAGCATCGATCTATCCAGTCAGAATTACCTCGCTCATTGATCCACACTCTCTTTACGTTCACCTCTCGATCGACGTTCCTCAGTCGTGTCCTTCCATTCAATGCTCCGCTATCCGCGATCTAAAACTGTATCCACAGCCTGTATCTCTGCTTTCGCTAAAGAAATCCCACTTTGAGCGGTTGGGCTCCGCATGACCCATAGAGATGGATGGGCCCCGTGAGACCGTCCAAAGGACGGTCCTAGCTAGTGTAGTGTCCCTTAAATAACTTTACAGTTAAGCCGCCTTCTTTTTCCCTCGGGGCAGGGTGGATCTGGGCTTGATCTGCTCCATCTTGACCCGCGCCCGCTCGATCTTCTTGATGATGTCC
>JBOIEG010001235.1:0-1327 GCA_050740915.1 Gammaproteobacteria bacterium
AAGACTTAAGCGGCGGTTCGTCTCCAGAGGCATGTGCCTTTATCGTAACACGCTTTTTCACAAGCCGTTTGTGCGTTGCTGGCTCGACTTCTTTCGCAAGGGAGGTGGGGTTTGCTAACCGCTTACCGAATACGACGCGCGGAAATAAAAAAGGGCAGAAAGGGCAGGTAATAATCCTGCCCTTTTGGTTAGCCAAAAGTTATGGCTTTTTCTTTTCCTTATAAGCCATTTTAAGATGGTCCACGCCTTGCTGCGCATGTTCCCCGGCCACCTTGGCATGCCCCATATCACCATGCTCGATTGCCTGGTTAAGATGCGTTTTCACTTCGGTTATATGGGGATCGGATTTTAGCTTCTCGGCCATTTCAGCGTGTGTTAAGGCCTGTTTAGCATACTCTACTACGCCCTTAGCGTTGTCGTTTTGACCTTCCGCAACGGCAGCCTGTGCATGCTTGACTGTCTCGGCGCAGTGGGTTTCATGCTCTGTGACATAGGAAGTACTGGCTCCAAATAAGCTTATAGCCCCTACCATGAATGCGAGTGCTGCATTTTTAAGGTTCATGCTCGTTTCTCCTTCCTATTTTTTCAAGGTAAGGTGGCACGAAGGAGCTTGTTGCGAGCGAGGCGCTGAAATCGGTTAAGCGTGCTTTCGACTTGTGCTGCATGATCGCTCGGCCGTAGGCTGTTGAGCCGCTCAAGATTCTTGCGGGTGATCTCATTCGTAACGGTTTGCGCGAGCGCCGCTCGAAAGGCCATGCTCTCGTATTCCAGAAGGCGAGCCGCTTCGATGATCGTGAGCTTGTGTTCATAGAGGGCCTGGAGCACGGTGGCGGCGATCCGTTCTAGTCTCGGGGTGGCATTGGTGTCGGCCGAGCCCCACACATGCGCGAGCGCATCGATGAAGTTATCCGTAACGACAGAAGCGGCCGCCTGCTCCCGCTCTCGCAAGAGATTATACGCCACGACCCAGTCATCGCGCCTTAAGTCAATTGGGATGATTGGGCGGTTATAGATATAGCTTTGACTGGTGAGCCACTGCATGAGACCGTCGTAAATGGCTCCGTGCGGATCAAGGAGCAACACGCCGCACTCACTGTGCCGCCAGTTCACAATGTCTTGGCGGATGAGGTACTCGAGAAACTTCGACTTACCGCTTCCGGTGGAGCCCACAACGTAGAGGTGCCGGCTTCGTTAGTTTGGAGTGAGAGTTTGTGAAAAAACCGTCGCGAGCGAAGGAAGGTCGCGTTCCGCCGGAGCGCAGGAACCGCAGTGTATATTGAAATACATGAGGATTCCGAGCACCGCCGGAACGCGAGATCCCGAGCGC
>JBOIEG010001236.1:0-1946 GCA_050740915.1 Gammaproteobacteria bacterium
AGCGAAGGAAGGTCGCGTTCCGCCGGAGCGCAGGAACCGCAGTGTATATTGAAATACATGAGGATTCCGAGCACCGCCGGAACGCGAGATCCCGAGCGCAGTAGGTTTTTTCACAAACTCTGAGTCGGTGTAGCGGGATCATTGGAGGATGTCTACTGGTCCGGATCGGTGACGTGGTGACAGTCTGACACGTCCTGACGGAACCAGCACAACGAATGGTCGAAATCATTCTCCAGGGTCTCCCACTGCCGTTCCAGCACCGGCTTCAGTTCTTCCCAGGGATCTTCGCCGCGGCGTAACTCCTCGAGGCGGATGCGTGCTGCGTCGTGGCGACGGCGCAACAACTCGAGCACCATCGCGTGTTTAGGTTTGGGCCCACCCGGAGCAGTGATCGCTCGGTATTGCATATAAGCGAGCTTCGCGTTCCAAACGGCGAGCTGAGCTTCAAGCCGATCTTGAAAGGCGCGTTTTGGTGCCATAAGGCCCGCAGACACAGCCTGATGATACGCTCGCTTCATGGCCGTTGTCGGGCCTTGTGGCGATGGAGTGAGCTCCGGACGAAGCGGCTCCATCGCCCCCGCTTATGGCCTCCTCAGCGGGTCCTCTCCGAGGGGTTGGTCGGCGCTGGGGCGCTCTTGCTCGCGGGTGCTTCTGGGGTGGCGCGCTGGTCCTCACAGCCGCCGGCAAGCAAAATGGCTAAGGCCAGGGTCGGAATACTCAATAGTTTGGTCATGTTCTACCTCCTTCCGCACGTTATGGGATGAGGCCCGCCCGGGGGCGGTGTACCCAGGCGGCTTGGCTTCTTGCTCGGTCCCCACGGGTGGCCGGGAGTTGGCTTAGCAGGTTAGGTCCCTCTTTCCTCACCGCTTGAGGCTTGCTCCACAGCCCTGTATTCGTCCTGGTTCAGCCAGCCGTCCGAATTGATGTCCGCCTGCGCGAACACCTCGACTAGGCCAGGCACTTGGCTCGCCTCGGTCTTGGAGATGCCGCCGTCTTGGTCCACATCCACCTGGCTGAAGCGAGGGATCGTCTCTACCGATTCGTCCGCCGCCACCGCCCAGCCAGAGTCGGTCAGTACGATTAACGCAGGGATTAATATTTTGGTCAATGTCATGGTTATCTCCGTAGTTTCGGATTTTCACCCGCGGGCCTCGCCCGCTTGGTTTAGTTTGCGCAAGCCCTATACCAATACCGGCAAGATGGATAGTACGCGCTCCTTATCAAGGCGATAGCCGATTTAGCGAGGCGCCGACGGGAGGATCCGAGCAAGCCGGATCGGTAACAATTACCGATCCTCGGGTAAACCTTGCCGGATGCCCCCTTCGAGAGGCACCCCTTTAGGGATTGGCGAGAAGGATTACGTGGATTGCCCCTACTGCGGACAGCGCTTTGTGTTACAGCGCGCTCCAAACGATGGTTGGAAACCCAAAGATTGTAGAAGAACTCACCGCTTGCTGTGACGGTGGACTGGGAGCGCTTGGGCAGCCACGTGTTTATCTGCCTGTTGTGCATTGTGGTATAAATAATGCCCATGATCCGTTCACCGGGATGGCGTGCAAGCTTCCCCCTGACCAATGGTGGGGAGTCGAGCAAATGATTGCGGTAGAATCTGCGACGGCCAGGGAGGTCGAAACCGTTCTCCTACAAACCAGCGGTGCTTGCCGCCGTCCCTTTCTGCAAACGAACGTGTTCCAAGCTTAAACGGGTGGTGAGGACGCGGAGGACGCAGGAGAAGACCTGCTAATATAGTGTCCCTTAAATAACTTTACAGACTTTCCAGTGATTGCTATGGTCTCGCTCATGCCAAACACCAGCGTGGCATCAAGTTGCAGCCGGCTGAACGCATGCAGCTGGAGACATGGGGATCCGCACACGGAACTCCGCAACAGGTGGCGCTGCGCTGCCGGATTATCTTGGGCGCCCTGGCGGGTCAGAACAATGTGTCG
>JBOIEG010001237.1:0-2184 GCA_050740915.1 Gammaproteobacteria bacterium
CAAGATCCTCTCCGACTGGGCTGCCTAAGCACCGGAAATGCTGATGCAAGCACTTCTTGATTCATGTGATTCTCAGTAAGGTATTGACTGAGAAGTACCTATATGGTAATTATCAGCGCGAAGGTCAGCCGACTTGGTGTCTAAAATGGGCTAATTGTCTTGGGCTTATGCAAACCCGAATGTTACATCGCGGTATTGAATCGACACGCGCAATTTGCTCAAAGACGGCGCCAACCAGCTGATCCGGTAGGCCATCCGCAATAGTTTTGGGGTGAGCAGTGAGTGATGCGTTAATCGATGCCAGGGCGCTCGCGCAGTGGCTGGGTTACGAACGCGACGGCGACATTGCGCGCTGGCTGCGCGAGCACCGCATCCCCTACTGGTACGGCAGGGACCGGCGCCCGGTGACAACTCAGAGTTTGTGAAAAAATCTGCTGCGCTCGGGATCTTGTGTTCCGGCGGTGCGGAATCCTCATGTATTTCAATATACACTCCGGTTGCTCCGCTCCGGCGGAACACGACCTCCCTTCGCTCGCGACGATTTTTCACAAGCTCTCAGGCCGCGATTGATAGAGTGCTGGCGGGAGAGAGAGACACAGAAGACATCCAGTTTAAGGGCTATCGGTCATGAAAAAGAAGCACTCGCGCAGCGGTCTGCCGCCCTATACGTATCAAAGACCATCCGACTTTCTCTATATACCCTACGTCCCCGGTGCTGGCCGCAAAGGGAAGCGCCAGAGCATCCGACTGAAGAGCGCCAACGGCAAAACCCTCCGTCCTGGTGTGCCTGTATCGCAGGTCTGGGTCGGCTTGGGAACGCTTGCAGGGCGCACAAGAACGAACCATCGGCTGGTTGCTCGAAGTGTTTGCGGCTTCGGCGGCGTTCGCTGAACTCAGCCCCATCACGCGCCAGGAGTTCGGTCGCCAAATTAATTACATGCAACACTATCCGTTGCGTGGCAACCGGGTATTTGGAGATGTACGGCTCGAGTCGATCACGGCAGGGAAGTTGCGCAAATACCTCGACCAGCGTAAAGAGAACGGCGCCCCGGTGTCTGGTAACCGGGAGCTGACACTGCTCTCTAAGGCATGGACATGGGCGTATGGACGCGATGAGATCACCATTGAGAATCCGTGCCCACACGTGGAGCGCAACAAAGAGGTGGCGCGCAAGCGCTACGGAAGCGACGACGAGTACGCGTCTGCCTTCGAGCTGGCTGGGGCTTATCGATACCTACAGCCAGCGATGGAGTTCGCCTACCTTTGCCGCTTGCGCCAAGCCGAGGTGCGGGCGCTCAGAAAATCTGATATCACGGAAAAGGGCCTCGACTGCAAGCGCTTTAAAGGCTCGCGTGATGCGCTAACGCTGTGGTCTGATCGGCTGCGTGGCGCGGTACAGATGGCATGCACCATCGAACGCGAGGTCTATTCCATCTACCTGTTGCACAAGGCCGATGGCCAACCTCTGGCTAAAACCGGTTTTGATAGCGCATGGCAACGCCTGAAGGCACGCATGCGCAAGACGGGTATCGAGCCCTTTAACTTCCATGATCTCAAGGCGAAGGGGATCAGCGATTTTGCCGGGGACAAACAAGCCGCGGGTGGGCACCGAACGGCGGCGATGGTGGCGATCTACGATCGAAAGAAACCCGAGGTCGATGCCACCCGCTAATCGCGCCGCCGCCCCATGAACCGAATCTCGCTGTGAGAGGTTTCGTTGCAGACTCGCCGCATTATGTTCGCCCAACAAGTGACGCCTTAAGCCATGGGGGAAGACAGACATATCCGGTTGAGCGAGGGTTTTGCCTGCGGCATAAGGGGCAAGGCAGCCGTACTACCCCTGGCCCACCGATCGTTTGGTCGAGATGCTGGATCCGCATTACCTTTTGGGTCTCTGGATGAGCGTTTTGTCGACCACCTCCTCAAGCCAGTTGTATCATCGGTTGTATCATTTCGGTTAATATTTTCCCAGTTCGATTTCCAACTTATTGATTTTATTGGTCGGGGCGAGAGGATTTGAACCTCCGACCACCTGAACCCCATTCAGGTGCGCTACCAGGCTGCGCTACGCCCCGATTCGTTTGTCTCGTTGTCGCGTTATGCTTTCAGAATCGCCAGAACTTCTTCTAGCTCATTTTTAAGCTGTTTTACGATCTGCTGGCTCAAGTAGGAGTCGGCTTTAAC
>JBOIEG010001238.1:0-2088 GCA_050740915.1 Gammaproteobacteria bacterium
CCGACGTTTCGCTCGTTGGTGGATGCGGACATTCCGGCAGCCATTGCACGAGACTCCGAGGTCTCGGCGGCCATCACAGCGCATGAGGGCGCGGCCGATCCTCATACCGGATACCAGAAAGAACCTCTTGGTTGCCGTCTTAGCAATTCGATAAACCAAAGCATTCCATTCTCTACTCTTACGGCCTTGACTTTCGATTCGGAAATATACGACATCGGAGGACTACACGACGCGGGTAATCCGTCAAGGATTACCTTTCCCCAAACTGGATGGGCCTCAGTAAGCGGAACGATGGAATGGGTAGCTCCCACTACGACCTGCTTTACTCTTGTCGCTCTGCTTTTGAATGGAGGAGCCGACGCTATTGCGGGAGAAAGCAAGGTGATTTTTACCGCCTCCGGGTTTTTATCTAGTGTACACGCCACTTTTCGGGTGACGGCCGGGGACTACGCGGAAATCTTCGTACTTCATACACATCCGATCTCGTTAGATTCTTCTGCCGCCGGAGCTTTTCCCGCTTTCATTGCAGCTCTTTGGCCGGATTAACCCATGTTCAGATTCATCGTCCCTCAAACTCTTCCAGATTTCTTCACTCCAACAAACGCAGTCAACTTGCCTGTTAGAGTCCAGCGACTAGGCACGGAGGAGGTAGTCTTGGAGGTCTTCGTGCGTGGCGTGTGGACTGTTGTAGCAACGGTTACTCCAGACGGCGCCATAACCCGCTCGACGACCCTTCCGACGGGATTCTCCCGAGGTACCGAATAATGCCCTCTCCTGATGGTGGAGTATTCATACCTGACCTCGACGGGTCGGGATTGGTGCTCAAAGCTCAATTAGGAACAGGAACTCCCTCTTCATCGACTTTCCTTCGAGGGGATGGAACGTGGGCGACTCCTACTGCGGTAGCTGATCCAGTTACGCCGTATGCAATGGGAACCAAGACAATTCCCACGGCCAACTTTGTCAACATGGCGCGACGACTGATCCTGACTAGTTCACAAAAGGTAACGATTCAGGGTACCGGGTGTCTAAGGATTAACTAATGGCTGAATTTCTTCTCGATACACAAGCTCCCTCAGCAACACCTGCCGCAGGTACATCGCTGCTCTTCCCCCACTCGTCGAATAAGTTGTGGGCGCAGAAGGATGACGCGGGAAAAGTCGTGACACTCGCCGGAATTCGGAACGCCAACACCGCCAACGTCGTGGCGAGTGCGGCGGACACATATTTGACCGGCTCTGCGCTTGCCATACCTTCTCATCTTCTTCAAATCGGTACTGTGTTCCAATGGCGCTTTGCAATGTCGAAGACTGCGGCAGGTACGGCGACTCCGACCTGGATAGTCCGAGTAGGGACGGCCGGGACTACGGCGGACACTGCCAGGTTGACTTTCACTGGCCCCGCACAGACCGCGGCAGTGGATGCAGGCTACGTCACTATCGACGCTGTGGTACACAGTATTGGTGCGACGGGCGTGATAGCTGGTAGCTTGGTCCTCGTTCACAACACGCCCGGTACTGATCTTGCCGCCGCAGCCGGACTTGCTAACACTTCGACACCAACAATCCAAGTCACATCCGCAGGATTCGACATGACGGTCGCCAACCTCATCGTCGGCGTGAGCGTCAATCCCGGCGCCTCCGGTGTGTGGACACATCAACTTGTACTTGCACAGATGGAGGGAATTTAACATGGCACGGCCTCGCACAACCCTCAGCATGGACATCGGCCTCCGCTCCGGCGGCACATTCCGGCTCCAACTCGAGGACAACGGCTCGATCCGGCGCCAGCAGACACCCGTCGTCAGTGTACTCTCAGCCGATGAGTTGAAGAATATCCAAGCTCTCGAGAGTCAGTTCTTCAACATCGCCGAGCTGATCAACAAGCTCACGTAGAGGATATCATGGCACAAAAGAAACGCGTTTGGGCACAGACCGGCGGCCAAACCATGTCGGAAGAAAAGCGCAAGCAGATGCAGCAGAAGAGCGCGCCCACCACGCCCCGAGGTCTGTTTGGCACTCCGGCGGCGGGTGCGTCGGCAACCGGTCCCGTCGACATCACCAAGGCTCTGATCAGTCTGTCTCCGGC
>JBOIEG010001239.1:0-3171 GCA_050740915.1 Gammaproteobacteria bacterium
CACAATCGGCACTTCCCAACCCTCGACGACATCATGAATGCCGTGTCCGAGCGCTTCAGACTCTGGGCAAGGCCAAATAAACAATTGGCACGACTATGCGCCATTATTTAAGTCGCTATGTATAACAGCATCCACCACAGCGTGGCGGCCCTACTTAGCACCGGTTAGAATACAAGCACAATTACGAAGCGGCTCCCATGCGAGACGAAGAAAAACAGGCGTTGCAGGCCATATCGCAGGCCCTGGAGGAAGCCCAGCGGATAGGGGTGTCCGCGGCGGAGGCGACCGTGAGCGCCGGATCCGGTCTCACCGCCACGGTGCGTATGGGGGATGTGGAAAGCATCGAGCACCGACGGGAAAAGGCCTTGTCCATCACCGTTTACCGCGATGGGCGCCGGGGCTCTGCCAACAGTACCGATCTCAATCCAAAGGCCCTCGTCGCGAGCGTCGCGGCCGCCGCCGAAATCGCGCGGCACACCGTGGCAGACCCGTGCGCCGGCTTGGTGGAAGCAGAGTTGATGGCCCGCGAAGTGCCAGATCTGGATCTTTTTCATCCTTGGGAGCTCACGCCGGAACGTGCGGCGGAGATCGCGCAAGAATGCGAGGATACCGCCCGGGCCCAAGACCCGCGCATACGCAATTCCGAAGGTGCCACCGTAAGCAGCTTCAGCGGGATACGCGCCTATGGGAACAGCCATGGATTCAGCGGGAGCTGGTGCCGCAGCTACGGGAGCATCGGCTGCGCGGTGATCGCCCAAGACGACAAGGGCATGCAACGCGACTATTGGCACAGCGCCTCCTGCCATCCCGCGGCGCTGGAAGACCCGGCCCAGATAGGAATGAAAGCCGCGCGGCGTGCCCTGGGTCGTCTGGGCGCTCGCAAGATCGAGACCCGTAAAGTACCCGTGTTGTTTGAGGCGCGGATCGCCCGCAGCGTGTTCGCTCATTTCATCGGCGCGATCGCGGGTACCGCCTTGTATCGCAAGGCTTCCTTCCTGGTGGATCAGTTGGGCAAACAAATTTTTCCGAAGCACCTGCGAATTCATGAGCAGCCGCGCCTCCCCCGAGCTCTGGGCAGTGCGCCGTTTGACGGCGATGGGGTCGCGACCCAAGCCCGCGATATTGTTCGCGAAGGCGTGTTGCATAGCTACGTACTGAGCGGATATTCATCCCGCAAGCTCGGGATGCAGACGACAGGCAACGCCGGTGGCGTGCGTAATTTAACGGTCCAGCCGGGTGATTCGGATCTCGAGGCGCTGATTCGGCATATTGAGCAAGGATTTTTGGTTACGGAACTGATGGGCTTTGGAGTCAATAGCGTCACCGGGGATTATTCGCGCGGCGCAAGCGGCTATTGGGTGGAAGATGGTGAGATTAAGTTCCCGGTCGAAGAGCTGACGATCGCCTCCAACCTCAAACAAATGTTTCTGGGGATCCTGGCCGTTAGCAGCGATGTTGACACCAACGCTAACATACGCACCGGCTCGCTGCTGATCGAAAACATGACCGTAGCCGGCAAATGAGAAGATTTGTCGTGGGGGTGTGCCGAGCTCGATGCGCTTAGGAAGTTAGCTTTCGTGTCACCCGCCCATACCACGCGTTCGCTCAGACGCTTGTTACTCGCGCACGAGCTCACATTACTGCTTTTGATCATTGTCACCGGGGCATTGGGGTACGCCTGGGGCTATTTCTGGCAACAGACCTCCGACGAGTCCGTTCGCCTGAACGAGCTTGCATACACCGCGCAGCGGATCCGCAGCGATTTATTCCGTCAGATCAAAGAAGTCACCTTAGCGCGCTTAATGGAGGACCCGGCCGCTTTGCGCCTATATAGGCGCTATTCGCAGCGCATCGACCAGCAATTCAACACCCTGCGGCAAAACACCCAGACCCGCAGCGAGGGGATGGCGATCCAAGAGCTGCAACTCGCCTACCGCGTTATCCAGAAGGACATGAACGCCATTTTCGCCAATCCCTACGTGATCAATCGCACGGTTCGGATGAGGATCCTGAACCCCTCTTACGAGAAGCAAATGGTCGGTGGTTTCGAGAAAGCGTTCAGCGGGCTCGATGAGGTGTTGGAAACCAACCATGCCAAACTGCACCAGAGGCGCGAGCTCTGGTCGCGTTTGGCGCCGTTGCTGATGCCGGTACCAGTTTTACTTGCGGCGGCGCTGTTGCTCATATCGCGCCGCAGTGTACAGCAGGGATTCGTGCGTCCGATCGCGGATTTAATAGAAGGAGCGAAGCAGATCCGCGAGGGGAATTTGCACTACCAGGTTCCGGTGCGTGGCGCCGCCGAGGTGGCCAACTTGACTGAGGCACTCAATCAGATGGCAAGAGATCTAGCGCAAAGCCGGGATGCCTTAGTGGAAAAGGAAAAACAAGCGGCGTTGGGGTCTTTGGTGCCGGTCGTCGCCCACAACGTGCGCAATCCTTTGGCCAGCATACGCGCCAGCGCGCAACTCCTAGAGCATGCGGAGGGTCCGAAAGAGATCAGCGAAATCAAACACGATCTTATCCAAACCGTCGACCGCTTGGGCCGCTGGATCAACGCATTGGTGTCTTACCTGCATCCGCTGCAAGCGCGCTTCGTGCATAAGGATCCGCGAGCCGTGCTGGATGCAGTGCTAGGATTGCTGAGTCCTAAGTTAGAGCAAAAGCGCTTGCGAATCGAAAAGCAGGGATGGGAGATGGAGCACGAGCTTTTAATGGATGTCGATTTGACCGAGCAAGCCCTTTATGGATTACTGTCGAATGCCGTCGATGCTTCCCCGCCCTCGGGTCAGATCGTCCTAAGCCTACGTCAAGGCGATACCGCGGTGGAGATCTGGATTGAAGACGAAGGGCCGGGAATGCCATTCCAACCCCAACCCTCTGAGCTCACGCCCGGTCCTTCTAGCAAGCGATTTGGCACCGGGCTGGGGATCCCGGTAGCCTACAAGATCTTTAGAGCGCATGGTTGGGAATTGCACTTTATGCGGCGCGCGTGCGGAGGCAACCGGGTTGTGGTCGAAGCCCGCCCCAAGGTAGAACCCTAATGGAAGGGTGTAGGTCTGATACTGAGGTCCGTCAATGGGTTTGTTGATGAGGAAAGAGAACGACATTTTCCGGGATCTCGACGGTGCCTTTATAAGTCTGCGAGAGTAGTTTCCAACCGCGATCGAAGCG
>JBOIEG010001240.1:0-1054 GCA_050740915.1 Gammaproteobacteria bacterium
CACAATCGGCACTTCCCAACCCTCGACGACATCATGAATGCCGTGTCCGAGCGCTTCAGACTCTGGGCAAGGCCAAATAAACAATTGGCACGACTATGCGCCATTATTTAAGTCGCTATGTATAACAAGGCTGTTCTGGGACAGCGTAATTTGCCCCAGTTGAGTAAATCCATGCATACCCAGGCCGGTGGTACCGAGACTCACTTCCCCGCTGGAGGCGACGCTCGCCAGATTGATGCGCCCGCCCGGTGCACCGAGAAAACTCGTTGGCTGTCCTTGGCTATCCAGATCGGCGCCGACAAAATCGAAATCGCCACCGACCAGTGATAAGGTTTTGCCTTCTTTGAGCTCTATGGCACTGCCCTGCACCGAGATCCCGGCGGGCTGCTCACTGAGAAACCCAAACGCCGCCGGCGGCGCAGTAGTGAGCAAAGCATCATGAGCGGAAGGTTGCGCGTCAAACCGTACTCCATCCTCCAAGCGTAGGTAATCGGCGGTGCTGACGTGGAAGGAGCCTGGGACATCGAGTTGCGCGTGGGGGCCGAAGACCGCCCCGTGGGGATTGAAGAAAAACAGATTGGCGTTGGGGATGGTAGAACGTAGCGCCCCATCGATGGTCGAGGCACTGTCTCCGGTGACCCGGCTGAGGACGTTGGCGATGGGGCCTGAGCTACCGTTCGGCGTGAAGGTCGCGCTTTCGGGGTGGTTGATGTTGAACGCCCCGAAGCTGTGAAAGAGGTTGGTACCGATCTGTCTGCCCAGGTTGGCGTCGATCTGGAACGCTGGTCCCGCTAAAGACCCGCGAAACGACCCAAGGCTGCCATCGACGGTGATCTCGGCTTGGGTCGTCGCACCGAGAGTTAACGCCAACAGCGTTAGCGCGAGCCGCTGCGCTAGTCCGTAGCGGAGCTTAACCCCGCGGTATGCTCGTGCCATGGCGGTCTATCCTCTCACTGTCAGCGCCTTCGCTTCTCAGAGCCATTGCAGGACATCGCTACCTCGCCACCCACCAGAGCTCTCGGACCTGATCGCCCAAAGCCAAAGCCGCCCAGTC
>JBOIEG010001241.1:0-5500 GCA_050740915.1 Gammaproteobacteria bacterium
CTGTCCATCATCAACTCACGGAGTCGATCGCCTTAATGACCACCCGAACCTCGATTTTGGCGCTCAACACGTACGTTATGGCTTTGGTGTTCAACCTAAGTCCGACAAGCTCCTAGGCTCGCGAGACTCGACCCATCGCCCGCGATGATGCAGAAGTTGTTCTTCTCGGTAACTGCCTCGAAGAGCCGCTTCGCCTCTTCGGGCGGGATCTTGGTATCCGGGCTCAGTATGAGCAGCACCCGGCCGCCCTTGAGGTTGACCTCATCGAACTTGGGGAGTGCAATTGCTTGCTCGTAGGCGTGTTTGCGCCTTGGCTCGAACATGTCGAGCAACCGACGGCGCATCTCTTCCTCGATCTTGTTCTCGGGCGCTTCCTTGGCTTCTTTTTCCAAGCGTTTGGTCAGGTTCTCCTGATCGGAGAAGTAATAGGTGCCGCGCTCGCCGGGGTGGAGGTACCAGGCCGATTTGCGTAGCTCTTCAAAGGCCTCGGAGAGCTCCAGGGGATCGCAAAACGGCGTGATCAAGTATTCCAAGGTGCGTTGCTTATCGAGGCCGCGGATCCCGTCGAAGTTCTTGGCCAGCGATGCGGTCATGAGCAAGGTCGCGACCTGCGATCCGGCGTTGCTCTCCATCTTGGCGTCGATAAGCTCGGCGTGGGCGCCGCCGCTGTCAGCGATGTCCTTCGCGACCGCGCTCTGCAGGTTACAGATGTTCAAGACCTCTTCGCGCACCTCCGGATCGCGCAGGTTGAGGTGTTGCGCGCCGATCAGAAGCACGTCGTTCTCGGGACGCTCCCAGACCGACTTCAGAATACGCGAGACGAAACGCATCAAACCCCGCGTTTGCCGGAAACTCTCGTTCTCCTTGAACATGGCGATGACGTCTTTAAGGCCCGGGTGGAAGGGGTAGCTAGCGTGGATCTCGGCGGCGATCTGCTCGGTACTTTTGCCGATGGACTTGGCCTGCTCGGCTTCCCCAATCGCGCTGGCGAAGGCGTCGACGATGCGTTCGATGTCGCGCTCCGAGGGCCGCTGCTTGAACATCCGCATGCGCAGGATTTCATAGATCTCGTTTCCAGCAAGCTGCACCGGGGTGATCGGACGCGCCTGCCGGTTGGCTTCGGCGAGTATGTCGCGCATCGCCTTGCCCAAATTCTTCGATGCGTTTTCGTAGCTTCCGGAGAGATTAGAAACCACGACGCACAGGCGCGGCAGCCGGAGCGCGGCCGACATCAGATTGGCGAGGGCCGCGGTGGCGACCTTGGCCAGGTTGCCGTCGCCGACCGCAATCGTCAGCGCGTTGTCGAAATAAGGCGGCAGCTCGTCGAGCAAGATGAGCACCGGCTCATCGCCGATCAGTTGCATCCAGGCCTTCTCATCCGGTGCGCGCGCACCGTTGGCCCAGAACTTCGAGAACACCTCTGGCTTGCCGAGCTGGTCAGCGATCTCGCCCCAGAGGAAGTGATCGGGGTAATTGCGCCCGGCGAAGGTGACGACCTTAGCCGCGCCGAAGTCCGCCTCTTGCGCGATATCCGGCACAAACGCCTTGCGTAACGTGGGATGCTTCGCAAGCAGGCCGAAGGCGATCATGAGGTGCGTTTTTCCGCCGCCCATGGCTTGTGTGAGCTGGAAGACCGCATCGTCGGACTTGCCGGCCAAGCGCCTCAGCCCTTGCCGAAAGAGCTGCGCCATGCCTTGGGTGATGTAGTTCTTCTCGAAAAACGCGGCCCCGTTTTTTCTTCCTCGATGAGCGCGTGAAGGTTCTCGATCTGATCCTTCATCGAATAGTCGATGGCGCTGTCGTGGAGGATGCACGCGTCCTTGACGGTTCTCAGCATCGGGGCTTCCTAGTGTGGGTTCGATGATTACTTCGCCGACTGGGCTCGTTTCGGCAAATCCGACCTCGGCACTTGGGTGCCGTGGGTATTGCGGTACTCAAGCGCCATTATCTGCACCGTGTTACCGAGGCTTCGGCGCTCGTGCTCCCTAGGGGCACGCAAGACGTTTTGCCGCGCGGCTCGGCGCGAAAGCTCAAGGTGTCCGTCTTTAGCTGGGTCATGTGTGTTCTATCGGCCAATGTGCATGGGACTTGAGGGCGTGGCACGGGGTTAAAGCCCACATCTGCTCAGACGGATCGAGGAACACTCCGCGGCGCCCCACCTAGAGACAGGGCACACGGTCACCACGTTTTTGGCTCTTATTCTTGAGCTACAGGCCTTTATTCAGGGCTTTTTTTGGAGCGGCTTTGTCGTGCTTGCGGCTTTCGCGGGTGGTGGGTGTCGTCGTTATTCAGTCAGGAGCGTGGGCTGGATGGGGGAGCTTAATTAGGTGTTTCGATCAAACCGGCGATGCAGTCGATGAAGCGTCCGGCGGTTTCGATGGCGGCTGCGGCGCGTTGCAGCGGCACCATGGAGTCCGGCCCCGTTTCGTAATCGGCCACGGCCTTCAGGTTGTAGGCTTGGGACAAAAAGCGCCGCAATTCTTGATCAATACGAGGTTCGTCCTTTGCCAGTTGGATAAAACTGGGTATGCACGCCTTGGTGGGTTTTGACCACCTTTCCCGAGCGGTTTACATGAAGGCTTGCGCAGGTTGGAAGGCGGCGAGGTAGGCATTGCGTCCAGCATCGTTGCTGAGCTTTATGGCGAGGTTGGTGCGGGCATAAGTCAAGCACTCACGCGCCTTATCGAGGTAGGGGGCTATCTCCCGCGTCATAGGTCGAGTCCCTCCCGCCGGATCTCGTGCATGAGAGACGTGCGGTCCCGGTAGGACCCGGCGCGGTAAAGCATGGCGTGAATGAAAGCGCCTGTCTCCTCCATGATCTCGGTGGTGAGATCGGCAATTCGATCTGCCTCGCTCCAGCGATCGGAAAGACCTTTGAGGAAAACCGCCACGTCGTAATCGGAATTTGGGGGCGCATCATCCCGCGCCCGTGAACCGAACAACACAACGCGTTCGATCCGCGCGCCGTATACCTCATCGAGCGTGGCGCGAAATTTCCTCAAGGTACGATCGGTTGTCGCCATAGGAAGTTTTTTACATAAAACAGAACTACCGCCAAAGCCTTCTAGACCCGCGGGGTCGTCTCCGTGTGACGGTGTGCTCTCGGACACGCCGCCCTCACGCAAAAGGGTTGCGAACGGCTAAAAATGCCTGGGAGTGTTCGCGGCGTGGGGCGCTCTATTAGCCCAGGCCGGGATCTGAGCAAACGGCTCGGGCAGACCATCGCGACTTAGGATCTGACTCCCCAACTCCCAAGACGCGGCAAGCGTCAAATGACTGTGATCGTAGTACAATGGATTTCCCCGCGGTCCAAACGCCGGACACGATCCGCTTGAGCACAGGTAGGGAGTAACGTCGAAGAACTCCACATTCTCCGTTCGCTCGGCGAACGCGCGCAGACTTGCGTTCGGTTCCATAAAATCGGGTGGCGTAGTTGCACTGACATGTGGGCACTGCATGAACGAATAGCTGAGCGCCTTTTCGCGGCAGCGCCGGTCGTAATTCGCGATCTCGGGTACCTGACCGATCAGCACGACCAATTTCCCGTTGCGTGTCAGATCTTGAACGGTCTCGAAGAACGCTGCGCGAAACTCGTGCGACTGCTTGTAATAGGAGCTCCAGGCTGCGGAAATCACGACAACCGAGTAACTGTCGATAGCCGGACGGACAGCCTCGAGCGACTCCCGACAGTCCAATTCGTGCTTCGCCGATACGAAAGGCTTGGGGTCGCTACGCAGCGGCGGGCACGAACCGTGCGCGACGTTCCGCAGCCGGAATCCCCCCTTCGCTGCGAAAGCGCCGAGCATGCCGACCAAGTGTGCTGCATTGGAATCGCCCAATAATATTCCGACAGGTGGCTCCGTTGAGTCGGCGCCCACTACGCAGCGTTCGTCCACGGTGTCCTTTGCGAGAATGCGCTGCCTCTGACACACATATTCGTATTGATATGCTGGCCGAGTCTCGCCACGAACCGCGGCCAGCCGTGATCTATAGTCTTTGGAAAACCAACGCAGGCCAAAACCATCCGCATACATCGCTCCCAGAGCAAGTACGAGCAACGCACCCCCCGGAACCAGGAACTGCCTTGTGAACACTCCCAGCAGCGGTGCAGAGGATCTACGCGCGGGTTGCTCGATGTACGTGTATGTGATCCACGCAAGCACGAAGGTCCCAACGAAAATCACGACGCCACTTACGAGCCCAATTTGCGTATGGCCGTAGCGGACTGCAGCGAGCAATGGCCAGTGCCAAAGATAGGCCGAGTATGAGACCAGGCCGACCCACCTCATGGGCCGAAGCGCGAGTGCCCGCGTTAACCAGTTGTCGCTACAGTGCCCTGCCAGGATCAACAAAGCCGTGCCGAAGGCCGGCGGGAAGGCACGGAGACCGGGAAATACTGCCTCCTTCGAGAGCGAAAACAGCGCTCCGATAGTCAGCACGAATCCGATGAAAGCCATCGAATTTGCGATACCGGCCGTTATCCTTTTCTCGACTCCTCGCAAGACCGCGAACGAGACCAACGCGCCCAACAGCAACTCGCCTGCTCGTGTCGGAAGCATGTAGTAGACGAACAACGGATCTCCTGCGAACAAGAGCTGGCCGAGAAAGAAGGAGCCGATAGCGACCACCAGGGTGACAGCCGCAAACCGTTTGCCATGCTTCGGCCTGTACAGAAGCAGCAACAACAGCGGCCAGAAGACGTAGAATTGCTCTTCGACGCTTAGAGACCACAAATGCAAGAGAGGCGTTTCTGCGCTATCCGCCGCGAAGTAACTCGTGTCCTGGTGAAGCCAGAAGTACACATTGGCCAATGAAAGCACCGCCCAGAGCGCTGACTCCGCTGCCGTCTCTGCGTCCTCAGGAAGAAAGATGAGCTGAGAAACCGCAAGCGTGACTGCAACCACCACTAGCATTGCTGGTGCTATGCGTTTCACTCTGCGTCGATAGAAGTCCGCGATTGAGAATCGCCCACGCTCGTGATCTTCCAGAATGTTGCGCGTGATCAGGAATCCCGAAATGACAAAGAATATGTCAACACCGACGAAGCCGCCGGGAAGCAGAGTCTCGTCGATGTGAAACAGGATGCCGAAAGCACTGCAATGGCTCGCAAGCCATCGATGTCAGAGCGGTGTGTGCTGTGATTCGCTGCCAGACTGCTCACCGTTTGTACTCTCGATCACTCGCCTTCGCGAAGCGCTTATGCGCTCTGGGACCAATATGCTCCCTGCGTGCGACTCCCGGAACGGATTTTGTCGCTAAGAACGTCGCCTATGGAACCGCGAGTGTGATTGTCCCGAATGCTAGTGTAGTGTCCCTTAAATAACTTTACAGACTTTCCAGTGATTGCTATGGTCTCGCTTATGCCGACCACCCGCGTAGCGATCAAGTTGCAGCCGGCTGAACGCACGCCGCTGGAGACATGGGGATCCGCACACGGAACTCCGCAACAGGTGGCGCTGCGCTGCCGGATTATCTTGGGCGCCCTGGCGGGTCAGAACAA
>JBOIEG010001242.1:0-3460 GCA_050740915.1 Gammaproteobacteria bacterium
GGAACCAAAATCCCAAGCCCTTCATCTGGACGGCCACCGTCGAGGACATCATCAAGAAGATCGAGCGGGCGCGGGTCAAGATGGAGCAGATCAAGCCCGGATCCACCCTGCCCCGAGGGAAAAAGGAGGCGGCTTACCTGTAAAGTTATTTAAGGGACACTACACTAGCGCAACGAACGTGACTCGACGGAACAACGTCGGTTGATGCGCTCTTTGTGCTGTGTTTTCTCATGCGCCATAATTCCGCCCTACCTGGGTCAACTGCACCGGTTGTTTGGGTAGGGTAAGCCTAAGCCTTGCAACGAAAGAAAAGAAGAGAAGAGACATGTCAACGAGAAGCCTCGCTATCCCGAGTAAGATAAGAGCCCGCGGATTTGAAGAGAAATTTAGCCGTTTGCTGCAGTTAGCCGATGTCGAGCTAGACGGCAAGCGGCCGTGGGACATTCGCGTCCACGATCCTCGCTTCTATGCGCGGGTATTTGCCGATGGTGCCCTGGGCTTGGGTGAGTCCTACGTGGATGAGTGGTGGGATTGCGAGCAAGTCGATGAATTCGTTCATCGTGTTCTTTGGGCGCGATTGAATACGAGGATCAAGCCTTGGAAGGAAGCGCTGGACAGGATAAGAGCGACGCTTCTTAATCTACAAAACCAAGCCCGTGCATATGATGTAGGGCGGCGCCATTATGACATCGGAAACCAGCTGTACGAGTGCATGTTGGACAGGCGCATGCTCTACAGCTGCGGCTATTGGAAGAACGCCACGACGCTTGATGAAGCGCAGGAAGCCAAGCTGGAGCTGGTCTGCCGTAAACTTAGGCTCGCGCCCGGGACGAGGGTCCTGGATATCGGCTGCGGGTGGGGGGGCGCTGCGCGATTTGTCGCTGAGCGTTATCACGTTGATGTCGTAGGGATCACCGTTTCTGAACAGCAGGCAAGCCACGCCCGAGAACTGTGCCGGGGATTGCCGGTCGAGATCCACCTGCAGGATTACCGGGCTATTCAGGGCCATTTTGACCGCGCATATTCGCTAGGCATGTTCGAGCATGTGGGCCACAAGAACTACGGAACCTATATGCAAGTGGTGTCGGAGCACTTGAACGACGAAGGGATCTTCGTGCTGCAAACCGTGGGTGCCAACGACACCGACACCACGGGCAATCTTTGGGCGGAGCGTTATATCTTTCCCAATTCCATGTTGCCCTCCGCGGAGCAGATTGCGGCGGCCATCGAAGGCCGCTTTGTGTTGGAGGATTGGCAGAACTTTGGCCCAGACTATGACACCACGCTAATGCATTGGTTTAAGAACTTTAATCAAAGCTGGGAGACTTTGAAGAGTACCTACGATGACCGCTTCTATCGTATGTGGAAATACTACTTGCTGAGCTTTGCAGGGTCATTTCGGGCCAGACACAATCAGCTGTGGCAGATCGTGCTTTCGCCCAGGGGAGGGCGAGCCCGCTACGACGCACCTCGTTGAGTGCGAGTTCGATCCTAGGGCGCTATTTGATTATCGGACGTCAACAGCGCTACGGATCCCAGACCCCGAGGGTCCCGGTGGCGCTTGCTAAAGTCCCCTAGAGGGCGGCCCCGGCTTGCCCGTTCAACGACCTCGGGGGTAAAGGAGGATAGGGGGGTTCGTGACATCACTGCTAGCACTTGAAAGCGCGTGGTTTGAATTTTCGCCCCACCGGGCTCAGGGTGGGCGACGGGCCTTAGCGGGATTCAATTACCAGCTCGCCGTATCCTTAAGGACGTATCTAGACGCGGTGCTGAATGGGGATGCAAGTGCCGCCGTTGCGTTCGATGGTTTGAGTGATCTCGCTCAGCTGCGCGGCCACCTCATCTACGTCACTCAGATCAAGCGCACTCTCAACAGAGAGTCCCAAAAAAGCGCAGTTGTCGAATTCCTTGAGATTGACCGCTTTCTTGAGCGAGACCATCGTTCGGTGCGCGATCGGGTCCATTTTCGAATCATCTGTAGCCGGACCGGGCCCTGGTCATACCAAGAATGGGGCCCAGCCGCACTGGGCCTCGACAACGATGAGGCGCAGCGCTGGCAGCAGATCCGGGATAACAAGAGGTTCGTCGGATATACCGTGGAGGGTGATCCAAGGCTCGAGCTCGGGATCCGCCTCTGGAAAACAGTTCGTTGCCCTTACACTTTCGTCAACGCCAGCATCGCCAAGCTGCAGGATCTGCTCAGGAAGAATCGGAGCTCAGAGGAGATCAGCGAGGCCTTGCTGCAGGATCTTGGTCACGCAACGATAAACGACACAGCGGTTGGGACCCTGCTCGGACCGCGGGACTTCGATCGCGCGGGATCCCCTTCAGAGCGGGTCCTGATCGGCCAACGCCCGCGTTTGGCGGATCTGCGGGATGGCTGCTTTTTTGAACGACCCCGTCGGATCCGGCCGGTCCTGGACATGTTGGATCGAGCGATCCCTTTGAATTCGCCACTGCGTGACGCTGGCAGAAAAGTGCCGGTCGTCTGGATCTCCGGTGGCTCGGGGGTCGGCAAGAGCGTCCTGTTGCTTCAAAGCTTGCAGGAAATCGTTCGCGAAATTGATCTCCCTGCCATTTACCTTAAGCATTTTTTCCAAGAGTTACCTGGGGCCATCGAGAATACGGGCTCAGAGCCGGCCTTGATCGCCGCCGATGATCTCTACGCGCCAGACCAAAGAGACCCAAGCTTTTGGAGCGATGTGAACAAGCTCGCGCACGCGGCGCCGGGCATTACGTTGCTGGCCTGCGGGCCGGACGAGCACCGCGAGGGCTTTGCCGAGGTCGCCAATCGCCACGGTGTCTTATCGGTCTGCAAGCTTGATCTGCCACCACTGACGGAGGAAGAACAGAACGAGCATTTCCAATGGTTCTGTGACCGAACAGGGGCGACGGATCTGGCGCCGTGCAGGCAAGCCAATTTCGTCGTCGCGGCGTTCACCCTCGATCGTGCGCGCCGGGGCGATCCATCCCTCAAAGAGTTCGCTGCCCGCTTCAAGCAAAGGCTCCAAGACCTTGACGTCTACGAGATGATGCTTGTAACACTCGCTGTCAATCGGTTCGGGATCCAGCCTCCGCTCTCGTTCTTCGCTGGTGCGGAAGATGAGCTTGGCGTGCTTGAGGAGGAGCGGCTCGTCTGGCTCAATCCAGACCCGAGCGGCAAGCGATCGGTATCCTTCCACACCGCGATCGGCCGGACGCTCTATGACATCTACCGTCCCGAGCGCTTCTGCAGAGCGGCCCGGGCCCGCGACGTCGCCGTGTACTTCAAGGCCGTTGCTGGCGATCACGAACGGGCGCTCAGCTTGATTCGTTTACTCGGAGGCGGCAAGAAGGCTAGTGTAGTGTCCCTTAAATAACTTTACAGACTTTCCAGTGATTGCTAGGGTCTCGCTCATGCCGAACACCCGCGTGGCGATCAAGTTGCAGCCGGCTGAACGCACGCCGCTGGAGACATGGG
>JBOIEG010001243.1:0-6459 GCA_050740915.1 Gammaproteobacteria bacterium
TTTCTCCCTGCCTATCGCGATAGCGAACGGGTAACATCCATCTCTCGCGCTTCGCCGATGGGCGCCGAGCCCCGATCCACTTGCTCGAGGGATTGCCGGAGCAACTGGCCTTGCGGCGGGATGCCTCACCGTGCGGCTGCTGACCGATTTCACGCGCGTGCGATTTGGCCACCTACGCCCACCGTTTAGGTGCCGCAGTGAGAAAAAGGGGCGGCGATAAGCCGGGGAGAACCTGTACTACTTGGGCGCGGCCGGTTTTCAATGCCCTGATGACAGCCGCGCGGTAGATGGTGAAGTGTTGTAGGGTGCGCAATACCGCCATTTGGTGCGTGCAACGCACCCTACTTTTACTATCTACTGGCCGAGCCCGCCTTGGTGCTCACGCCTTCCCAAAGAGCGAGCGCCGCAGACGATGGTTTGCTCACCGCGAGCCCGAAAGGACGTCCCGGAGCGAAGGTTTGTCGGGGCTGGCCAAAGCCTTCTTTTGCGCCGGCTCGCGCGCTTTGTTGGTGAACCACTGTTGCCTCGGATGCAAGCGTGCTATTGACCACGGGCGCAATCCAAGCGCTTTCCCAGAACCCACGGATGGGGCGGGGGCAAGCGCTATGCCAGGCAATGCTGAGGCTGACGAACGGAGAGGGTGTCACGCAGCATCCAAGCAGTTGCCAAGGGAGAGAGACTCTTCATTTTTCTACCTGTCAGCGAATTGTTCCTGATTTATATCCTGCTAAACCCGCCGTGGTTTCGTGACTTTCTCAACCGGACGGCCCCCGAATCATGATGAAGCACAGTGCGTGACCTCAAGAATGGAAGAATGCGGTCAAGTCTCACATTCGAACCAATATGTTCGAATGTGAGACTTGACCCCAAGGTTGGGACCTCAAGGTTGTGACCTTTGCGCCGATTTTTCGCGAGCTGGCTCATCGCGGATAGAAAGCATACAACACACAATGTGGTTTCTGACCCCGACAACGCTCATCGGGCTCAATCGCTCCTTCCCTCGCAAAGACTGCAACGACCGGCATTGTTGTGGCAGAATCAACTCGCCGGCACCGGGCACCAGGGGCAACGCCGTGCTTCGAAAGATCCGCTTCACCAGATTGAGATTGCATCCATGAAGACCACGATTCGAGAGCGACTGATCTGCACCGCCGTACTGGCGGTTGCTTTACCAACAACGGTGCAGGCCGCAGATGAAGCTAAGCCTGTTCAGCGGTACACATTTTCCTGGCCGCTTTCGAGCGATCCGGCTTCCTCGCCTCGCGGCGGAACAACGCAGGGACCGGAGGTCGAGTTGGATAGGGAACCTTCGAGCGCTTGGAAAGCGTTGCAAGACGCCGACCTGCCGCCCTTCGAGCGCGATCGCCGCGCTATTTTGGCCATGGCGGGTGGCTATCGTGTGACCTTCGACTTCCTGGAGACCGTGGATTTCAAGCCTACGCCGACCCGCGAGCGTCCCTATCAATCCTGGGGCACCGAGTACGTCTATGTCGGGGAGAACCGCGGTAACTTCATCAGCTTGCAGCATGTGCTGGTCATGCGGGTCATCGGCAAAAACGGCGAGGTCACCGAGCCGTTTGTCACCAAGCATTGGCGGCAGGAGTGGTCCTATCAGGATGACACGCTGATCGAATACCTCGGCCGGGAAACTTGGCAAAAACGCACTATGCCCAAGGGCGATGCCGCCGGATCATGGACACAGGCGGTATACCAGGTCGACGACTCGCCGCGCTACGAGAGCTTTGGGCGCTGGCAACATGCTGACGGCGTCTCGACGTGGATCAGCGGTGAGACCTGGCGACCCCTGCCGCGACGCGAGTGGAGCGTGCGCAAGGACTACGATGTGCTGATCGGCACCAATCGTCACACGATCACGGCCCGCGGCTGGGTACAGGAAGAGAACAATTTGAAAGCGGTGTCGAAAGCGCCCGGCGCGCTGCGTGCATCGCAGCCTTACCTCGCCCGGGAATATGGAGTCGCCCGCTATGACCGCATCAAGAACTACGATTTCAGCGCAGGAGACCGATACTTTGAGCGGACGGGCCCCTTCTGGGACGCGGTGCGCAAAGCCTGGAAGCAGCGCTTCGCCGCCGCCGACCGCATCACCTTGAAAGCGCCGGTCGATCAGGCAAATCTCTTCGAGCCGCTGTTCGAGCAGGCCGAAAGGCTGGCCGAGGGCAAACAGATCGATTCCGCCGAACAAGCGGCCTTCATCGACAAGACACTCGACTCCATGATCCGATCGGATGTTTTGGGGTAAGTGGCGGCCAATGCCGGCACGCTACGCTTTGCCCATCCTTCTATGAGATTCTTAACAGTGATGACGGAGAAGCACGTGAGGTTGAACACAAAGAAGCTTAGGGGCACTTCGATTAATTCGAAGTGCCCTTGGAACAATAGCCTTACAACAGCTGCTGGGGGTCGACATCGAGAGACCAACGCACGGTGCGTGCACTTTTCAGCGCTTCCACGCGCGGCAGCCAGTGCTCCAACAATCGATGCAACAGGCGGCGTCGTGTCGACTGCAGCATGAGTTGGGCACGGGAACGGCCCGCGCGCCTTTCCATGGGCGCAGGAACAGGTCCGAGCACCTGCAAGCCATCGCGTAGCCCTGCAGTGGCTGCGCTGCGCGCCTGTTTGAGGAAGCGCATCGGCGCTTCGCTGTCCGAGGACTCGGCGCGTAGCAGCGCGAGCGCATGGTAGGGCGGTAGCTCGGAGGCACGCCTTTCCGAGAGCGCGGATCGGGCGAACGCGCCATAACCACTCGTCAGTAGTGAAACGAGTAAGGGGTGCTCTGGGTAGTGGGTCTGTATCAGGACCAAGCCGGGTTTTTCGGCCCTGCCGGCGCGTCCTGTCACCTGCACCACCAGTTGGGCCAGCTTCTCGCCAGCGCGGAAATCCACACTATAAAGCCGGCTGTCGGCATCCACTACGCCGACCAAGGTGACGCGCGGGAAATGATGCCCTTTGGATAGCATTTGGGTGCCGACTAAAATGTCGGCTTCTCCTGCGTCCACTTGCTGCAACAGGATTTCCATCGATCCTTTGCGGCGCGTGGTGTCTTTGTCGATCCGCACCAGGCGCACCTCGGGGAAACGTGCCTTCAGAGCCTCGGCAACCCGCTCCGTGCCCTGACCGAGCTTGATCAGCCCATTGGCGTGGCCTGCGGGACATGCGGCGGGCGGTTCTCGTTCGTGCCCGCAATGGTGGCAGCGTAGCCGCTCCCCTGTGCTGTGGTAGGCGAGGTTGGCGTCACAACGGGCGCAGGCAGCATGCCAACCACAGTGGTGGCATAGGAGGAGTGGCGCATATCCACGCCGGTTGATGAACAACAGAGTCTGCTCTCCCCGCTCCAAGCGCTGCGCGATAGCGCCGAGCAGAGGCTCCGATATCCCGCCGTGCAGGATCTGGGCGCGAATATCGAGCAGTTTCAAGGTGGGGGGGCTCGCCGAACCGGCGCGATGCGGGAGTCGCAGCTCGCGGTAGCGTGCCGACTGTGCATTGAATATCGATTCCAGCGAAGGGGTGGCGGAACCGAGAACGACCGGTATGTTCTCGCGCTGGGCGCGGATGACGGCGACATCGCGCGCTGAGTAAGGGAATCCTTCCTGCTGTTTATAAGAACTGTCGTGCTCTTCGTCCACCACGATGAGGCCAGGACAAGGCATGGGGGTCCACACCGCGGAGCGGGTCCCGAGGACGATACGCGCTTTGCCCTCGCGGGCACTGAGCCACGCAGCCAGCCTTTGCTGGGTGCCGAGATCAGAGTGCATGACCGCGACCGGTTGCCGGAAGCGCTCAGACAGGCGTTCTAAGGTCTGCGGGATGAGCCCTATTTCGGGTACCAACATCAGCGCTTGCTTGCCGGCGAGTAGAACCTTCTTGATGAGGCGCAGATATACTTCGGTCTTGCCGCTTCCGGTGACGCCGTCCAGCAGAAACGGCTGAAAGCGATCTAGAGACGATGCAATTTGTTGCACCGCGCGACGTTGCGCGGGGTTCAACGGGGGCGCAGCCAGGCAAGCGATGGGCGGCTCCGTTCTGGCAGGCGCTGCCACCGTGTCCACATAACCCTGGGCGACCAAGTCATGCATAGCCTTGCGCCAGTTTGCCAAACGCTGGTTTAAGTCCTCTGCCAAGAGGCCCGATGGATGCTGCCGCAGCAGCTCCACGATGGCCGCTTGCCGAGGCGCCCGTTTCAGCGGGCCGGGGTTGTCGCCAACCAGCCGCCAGCACAGCGCCGGTTTGATCTGGGTATTCAATTCTCCGCCACGCAACAAGCCGGGTAAGGCGGACGCGACCACCTCGCCTATGGGATGATGGTAGTAGTCTGCCGCCCACCGAATCAGCTCCAGGTGCTGTGGCGTCGCTAAGGGCTGCTCATCCAAAACCGCGATGGCCTGTCGCAGTTTGGCCGCTTTGACTTGGCTCTGGGCGGATGTTTGCATAAGCACTCCGGTCCGCACTCCCCGGCGGAATGGCACGCGCAAGCGCATGCCGGGCATTATCTTCTCGATCGGGCAAGCGGGCGGCGGGAGATAATCCAGGCACTCCCGAAGCGGGAGCTTCAATGCGACCTTGAGTACCACGAGCCCATGGGTCATGGGCCATTAGTTTAACGATGCCGGAGGATCGGCGCTAATTAGCCTGATGGGAACTGGGTGCTCCTTCTACGGCACCACCAGGAATACGCGGGATCAATTCCGGAACCAGACTAGCCAGGGACGACGAGCTTTTGGGATCACGAGTCGTCCTGCGGCGTCAATGGTAGTCTTCATGGTTAAGAGCATACCATTCCATATTCCAGCAAACCAAGAATAAGCAAACGGCCGATAATCCACAGTGCTCTTGAGGGCTCCGGAGCATTTCCGGGACAATGGCAGCGATGAGCACGCCAACCGTGTTTGGACGCCAACCGCTGCCGCCTTTTCCCGCCTGGTGGGCCGCCCTGGGACCCGGCGTGGTATGGATGGCCTTGGCGCAGGGTCGCGGTGAGCTCATCTGGTGACCTTATATTATCGCCAAATATGGGCTTACTTTTTTGTGCTTGCTCATTCCGGCCTGTCTTCTGCAATACCCGCTCAACTACGAGATCGGGCGCTACACGCTGCTCACCGGCGAGAGCATCTTCCACGGATTCATTCGCCTAAACCGTGGGCTAGGAATCGTGCTCTGGGTCCTGATGAGCCTGTCATTTCTCTGGTTTGGAGCGTTTGCAGCGGCTGGCGGCACGGCGATGGTACCGTGATCTTTCCTGCCGCCTATACCTGTTGAACTACCGCTGTCTCGCACCGCATTTGCCACCCTGGGCTCGGCCGGGTCCTGGCTGGTTGCAGTCTACTCGTATGTTTCTTCGTCTATCTCGCCCTCGCCTGTGCCTATCTTTGGGCGATCTTGAGGTAGCCTACGCGTCTGGACCGATTTCCCACCGCCGCAGCAGATTCGTCCTAGGTCCGACAGGCTCCTAGGCGCAGCGGCGGATCATCTTTAGCGACCGCGCGACGGCGAGTCTCCCCTGCGTCAATTTTCTGCCACGATGCCTCCCGCCTTTTTGTCGGAACTTTACCACCATAAGTGTAACCCTTTGGAAATTCGATGAAACATTTGTGGCACGCCAGTAGCGTAAGCAGCACCATCGGCAAACACTCCCGCTGCTTTTGTAATTTTTTGAGCTTTCACAACTGCGGGCGGTCCCCGGACCTCGCGATGGAGGATGGTTTATGTCAAACACTTCGCATACAGTTACCCTGTCGCTCTTGCTTGTGCTATCTGGCTGCGCCAGCTACGGCACTTGGACCCCGACGGTTGATCCGTACGGGGACGCCAATGCTAACCGCATTACCGCAGACACAGCAGAATGCCAGCACCTCGCCAAAAAGGCTTCCGGAGGCACCGCCAATGAGACCTTAAAAGGCACCGTCGTCGGTGGCTTATTCGGCGCGGCGGCGGGGGCTGCGATCGGCGCCGCAGTTGGCGACCCAGCCTCCGGGGCTGCATTAGGCGCGGCTGCCGGAGGCATGAGTGGGGCTGCCCATAATGGCTACAACGCCGAGGATCAGTACAAGCGCGCGTATACAAGCTACTTACGCAATAGGGGACACAACGTCGTTAACTGATCTTATCCGAGCTAGGCTGCTAGGGACGGCAGCCCTTCAGCGCGAGCAGACGACGTTCCTTATCTACGAAAACGCCACACCGTGCGTTACGCACGACGCGATCCGCGCGCGAAATCCTTGTTCGATTTGTTTTAGAACCGCCTTCCTTTTAGACACGGCATGGCCGTAGTGCGAATTGCTCCACTGGCACATAGGTAACACTTATTGGCAGTTTTCCCCGATATTTCTTTCAGAATTTGTTGGCGCTGTGGAGCTTGTGGGTGAGAGGCCCGAGAGTGTGGGCAGCCTGTGGGCAACACGGACGTTGTCCATAGGCTGTCCACACGGCCCGAAGGGCTCGGGC
>JBOIEG010001244.1:0-1697 GCA_050740915.1 Gammaproteobacteria bacterium
CTCAACGATCATGCCCCGATTGCCGGAGGACGGGAGCTTTGGGGGTTCCCGAAGAAGCTGGGCTGTCCCGATCTCCGAGTGCACAAGGATACGCTCGTCGGCACCCTCGATTTCCATGGGATCCGGATCGCGACCGGCACCATGGGCTATAAGCACGGACTCATGGACTCGCAATCGGTGTTTGACGCCCTCAGCACCCCGACCTTTCTGTTGAAGATCATTCCCCACGTGGATGGGGCACCGCGGATCTGCGAGCTCGTGCGTTATACTTTGCGGGATCTCACCATCAAAGGCGCCTGGAGCGGACCCGGGGCGCTGGCACTCTTCCCTCACGCCCTGGCGCCAATCGCCGAATTGCCGGTCTTGGAAGTGGTCTCGACTGTTCATATCCTGACCGATCTTACCCTCCCGCTAGGCGCGGTCGCTTACGATTATTTGGTGGCCTAAGACCGTGGGTTTTATTCCGAGGTGAACCTATGCGCATGAAAGGCCGAGTGGCGCTGGTAACGGGTGCTGCTAGCGGCATCGGGAAAGACATCGCCGAGACCTTTGCACGCGAGGGCGCTAAGGTCGTCATCGCCGATGTGAGCTTCGACGCCGCCCAGGCGGCGGCCGCGGACATACAAAAAGCGGCGGGCGTTGCCCTCGCGGTCGCCATGGATGTCACTCAGGAGGAGCAGGTGGATGCGGGGGTCGCCGAGGCCATCAGCACTTTCGGTGGCCTTGATGTGCTCGTTAGCAACGCCGGTATCCAGCACATCGCCCCGGTAGTCGATCTCTCCTTGGACCAGTGGCGTAAGCTTCTGACGATCCACCTCGATGGCGCCTTCTTGACCACACGGGCCTGTTTGCGGCACATGGTCCACTCGGGACGCGGTGGCAGTATCATTTATATGGGCTCGGTCCACTCGAAGGAGGCCTCGCCCCTGAAAGCACCCTATGTCACCGCCAAGCACGGCCTGATTGGATTCTGCAAGGTCGTTGCGAAGGAAGGGGCGGCCCATGGGGTGCGCGCCAACGTGGTTTGTCCAGGATTCGTGCGAACACCGCTCGTGGACAAACAGATCCCCAAACAAGCCAAAGAACTCGGGATTTCCGAGCAGGACGTAATCAAGAACGTCATGCTGAAGGAAACTGTCGATGGCGAGTTCACAACCACCGACGACGTTGCCGCAGTGACCCTATTCCTTGCCGCCTTCCCGACCAATGCGCTGACCGGACAATCGATCGTCGTCAGTCACGGGTGGTTCATGCAATGATGATCGCCATGGCTGGTGGAAACCACTGCTCGTGACACAAGAGGTCGATTTCTTATTGATTGGCGGTGGGCTCGCCAGTACCACGACGGCAGAAACACTCAGAAGCGAGGGCGCGCAAGGTTCGATAGTAATGCTTGCGGCCGAACCGGTACTGCCCTATCACCGGCCCCCACTATCGAAGGACTACCTGCTCAAGGACGACGGCTTTGACCGGCTGCTCATTCAGCCCGAAGCCTTTTATCGGGACCATAACATCGAGGTTCGTCTCGGCACGCGCGCAACTCGCCTTGATGCCCAGCGCAAACTGGTCACGACAGATCGCGCGGGGGTCTTTCGATACGGCAAGCTCCTCATCGCTACCGGCGCCCGCGTGCGCCCGCTCCGTGTGCCCGGCGTGCACTTGGAGGGTGTGCACTATCTTCGCACCGTGACGGATGC
>JBOIEG010001245.1:0-1431 GCA_050740915.1 Gammaproteobacteria bacterium
TTGTCGTTGTTTCACTCGGTCCCCCTTATGACTAGAGTCAATCGTGCTTGATTGCTCTATGGGATCGAGTGAAACCTCGTTAGTTCCCCTTATAATTCAATAAGTTTAAAGATCCTACGTATGATGCCGCATTACTCGCATCCGATTCAAGCTTGTCGAGTAACTCCGCCATGCGCATCACCATCTGGAGGATGGTTCCTCCGAGGGCTAAAGCGAAACATACGGAGATCACAAACGCGTAGTGCACGGGCGAAGCGAAAAGCTCTTCCCGAAACCAAAAGGTGTGCCCCCATTCGTTGAACCCCACCGAGGGTAATAGCATGAAGGGGCCAACCACCGCGAGCGTCAAGGGCAAGGAAATCCTGTTGGCGTACAGCGGTAGCCGTGTCCGCGCGTAAAGCCACGTGGCCATACCCAGAATGCTGTACAGCGGGAAGCCGAGATAAAACACCACGATGTGGTTCGGCGTGAACGGGGTGTCACGAACCGCCGCCTGATGCCATGCATTGTCTTGCTCGCCGAAATAACTCCCCGCCCAGTGCACCGCGAGGCCGTACACGCCGCCCCACATCATCAGCGCAAAATACCGCCTGATTTCTTCCTGAGTCGAAAGTCGATCGAGGTGGCGATCCCGCGTAGCCCACAGGTACCAGGCGAGGCCTATTCCCAACGCCACCTCAAGTACTATCTCGATATACAGAAGCCGCCGCCAATAGATATCAGAAATTGGCATCGTCGAATCGAGTCCAGTCTCTAAGGCAAAGGCACCTTGGTACATACGGATGCACATATACATAAAGACAATTGCAATGAGACCCGCAGCGTATTTCGGTAGGTCGCGTAGGTACCAGCGAGACCCACTATCAGTTCTTGATGCTTGCTCTAGTGCTGCTAAGTTTGTTGCCATATCACACCTCTCTGTCGTAAGTTACCCTCAGAGCTTGTGAACAAATCTGCTGCGCTCAGGATCTCGCGTTCCGGCGGTGCTCGGAATCCTCATGTATTTTACTATACACCCCGGTTCCTCCGCTCCGGCGGAACACGACCTCCCTTCGCTCGCGACGATTTTTTCGCAAGCTCTCTGCCGAGACCGCTGGGAGCTCCCGTGCTTCACCACGCGGATGTCATGCACTGATCACGTTGTGCTGTCTACCCATCGCTCATTACTGGACCAGCGGACGCCGAAATACTCGATAAGTAGCGCGCTCCCAAAGTGTCGTAAAAGAAGAGTAATGCGCCAACGCGCTCGACGGTGACCGGGACGCCCAGGACCGTCGTCTCGAAGGGCACCGCCAGGTTCTCGCCGATCATCGTGAACCAGCCCGTGATCTGCTCCGACTCGTTGTAGGCGTCGACCGTCGCCTCCTCGATCATCTCCTCGAGCCTCGCCTTGCTAATGCGGGGGAGCCGCCGGTTCTTTGGCTTCATGGC
>JBOIEG010001246.1:0-2215 GCA_050740915.1 Gammaproteobacteria bacterium
CTCCGGCCGATGCGTGTTTTTCCGTCCGCTTCGACAAATACTTTTTGGTCTTCCGTAAATTCCTGACCCGTGACGAGGTTTGTAGGGTAAGACGGCGCGTAGTCCCAAAGCACATCCTCGGCCGCGATGTAATAGCTGCGAGTTTGACCTCGGGCGGCGGATAAATCGAATGGCAACAGGTATAAAAGCACCCAGCCCCCGACTCCGAACAGCAGGAATCTCAAATAGTGCTTGCGCAAAAGCTTCACACTATTTACCCCTGTAAGTCTCAAAAATGCCTTTCTGTTCCTTCATTCCGCTCTTCACAGCCCGCGAGATCCTCCATGGGCAGAGGCTTTCTCGAAACGGCGGGAGCGGACCAGCAACACCACGTGCGATCCTTCCACAACAGCATCATCGGGAAAGGTCTGCAAGTCTAGATGTATATCCAGGTCGCGCAGCTCCCCGCTATCCATGTCGTAGACGTGGGCGTGGGGGGTGGTGACCGTGTCATAGAACACAAGCTCACGTTCAACCACGATTTTCTGCAGCAGCTTTTTCTCGGTAAAAAGCTTAAGGCAGTTGTACACCGTGGCCCGACAACAACGCTCACCGGTTCCCTTTAGCTTCGCGCAGACCTGGGAGGCTGTGTAATGCTTGGCTACCTCGTCAAACAAGGCGCGCGCCACGCGCATCCGCTGCGAGGTCGGATAAACTCCATGCTGCGAGAGTTTCTCTGCGATCGATTCCTGACCGTATACGCACCCACCCACCTGAGCCCTCGCTTGCTCCTCCCCCGCCAAACCTGCTGCGGTTGCCGTTAACAGGAGACGCCAGATCAGCGATTTATCACAACGATAGCGGCCACCCTGAACACAGACCGGCGGTAGGATGCCGGAAGCGATGATGTTTGCCGCCACGGATCCCGACCAAAGGCGCTTGATATCATGGCTTTCTCGATCGCGAAGCACCAGCGTCGGGGTAAATTCAACGGCCAGATCGTAGTGCATGCGTGCTTCCCTTCCGCCCTCAAAGGCGGTCGGCGTTTTCCGCCAGGAAATCGGCCACTCCCTGAGGGCTTGGCTGCATGCCCCGCTCACCCTTGCGCCAGCCCGCGGGGCACACCTCACCGTGTTGTTCGGTGAACTGCAGGGCCTCGACCATGCGCAGCATCTCTTCCACGTCTCGCCCAAGCGGGAGGTTATTTACCACCTGATGCTGCACCATGCCTTGACGGTCGATCAAGAAAGAAGCACGCAAAGCAACCCCATCGGGGTGCTCGATACCGTAGGCTTTGACGATGGCGTGATTCACGTCGGCGACGAGAGGAAACCGGATGCGCCCGATCCCTCCTCGCTCTACAGGGGTCTCGCGCCAGGCGAGGTGGGCGAACTGCGAGTCGATGGACACGCCGATGAGCTGCACGCCGAGCTCCGCAAACCTCCCGAGACGGTTGCTATGCGCGATGATCTCGGAAGGGCAGACGAAGGTGAAGTCCAAGGGATAAAATATCAGCACCACGTAGCTGCTGCGATAATCCGCAAGCTTTAACTCCAGTTTGATACTGCCGTCTGGCATCACGGCCGGGGCGGTGAAATCCGGGGCTTTTTGGTTGACCAGGGTGCTCATGTTCATCTCCTAGGGTTTATCGCAAGATTTTCTAGTGGTTCAGGCTAGACCGCGTGAGCGCGGGCTGAGCGTCGAACCCCTCCCCCCGCTGCCGCCGCTTGAATACCGCCTCCTGTAAGGTCGCAGCGATCGCTTCGAAGTGTTCGGGTTTGACGCGTAGCGAGATCGGGCTTATGTGGAAGTGGATAGTGCCGCAATCCGTGCACACCCACACCTCGCAAGCCTCTGAGCTCACGAGGGGTTCGGTTTGACAGGGTTTGATTTTCAAGTTTTTCTCCTTCAATTACGGTATGGTTCACAGCAAACCCCCAGAGTTTGGGGAAAAATCTGCTGCGCTCGGGATCTCGTGTTCCGGCGGTGCTCGGGATCCTCAGGTATTTCACTATACACTCCGGTTGCTCGTCTCCTCCTGGGGACTCGCCCCTGCGGGGCTTGCGCGCCGTTTCGCTCCCGGCGAAACGGTCCTCCGCTCCGGCGGAACACGACCTCCCTTCGCTCGCAACGATTTTTTCACAAGCTCTCAGGGCTCCAACAGCTAGCGCAACGCCCTCGGGGGCGCGAGCTGTTCTAACTTGCGCTTGAATTCCTCCGTCACCCGCAGCGATTC
>JBOIEG010001247.1:0-6926 GCA_050740915.1 Gammaproteobacteria bacterium
CCCATGTCTCCAGCGGCGTGCGTTCAGCCGGCTGCAACTTGATCGCCACGCGGGTGTTCGGCATGAGCGAGACCATAGCAATCACTGGAAAGTCTGTAAAGTTATTTAAGGGACACTACACTAGATACTCACTGCGTATGGCTTTTGCGAGTTGGTAGACAGCCATGGCGTACAAAGCACTGTGGTTGTAACGGGTGATCGCGTAGAAGTTATTAAACCCCAACCAATATTCGTTTTCTGCGCCCAAATCGAAAGCGAGCACTGTGACCGCGGGATCGCCCGCGACATCGCTCTCTGGGATCAGCCCGGAGCGTTTGACCTGACTCCATGGAATACCGGGCTTCAAGGCGCCGTTTAACAAATGCCGGTAGCCGGGTCCGCTGACCCGCGCGCGAACCGCCACTGGCCGCCCCTGCTCCCAACCGTGCCTTTGTAGATAATTCGCAACGCTGCCGATGGCGTCTTCGGCGCCATCCCAGAGGTCGATGCGGCCATCGCGGTTGAAATCGACCGCATAACGGCGGAAACTGCTGGAAATAAACTGAGGCAGGCCCATCGCGCCCGCGTAAGAGCCCATCAGTTGCAGCGGATCCACGCCTTGTTCCCTGGCCATCAAAAGAAACTGCTTTAGCTCAGCGCGAAAAAAATCGGCCCTCTTGGGGTAGTAGAAAGCGAGGGTGGACAAGGCGTCCATGACTCGATATTTTCCTCTGTGCCGGCCATAAAAGGTTTCCACCCCGATGATGGCTACTGCCACTTCGGGAGCAACCCCATAGCGCTTTTCGGCTGCAAGCAAACTTTGCGCATTTTTGCGCCAAAAAATCACACCTTCTCGCGTTCGCTCGGGCGTCACAAAGATGGGCCGGTATTCATGCCACGGCTTTGATTCCGCGGGGCGGGAGATCGCGGCAAGCACTTGCTTTGAGATCCTAACGTGGTCGAATAAGCTCTTTAATTGTTGTCCCTCAAAGCCATGGTCGGTTTCCATTTCCCGGATAAATTGCGCCACAGCGCGACTCTGTGCCGCTGCCGTGGCCTGCGAGTAACAGCTCATGGTTAACAAAAGCGCGAGTGCAAGCCGAATCATCAGCGGTTCTTGTGCGTTAATCGAAGTGCCCTTAACCAGACAACCAGCTCTTGTGAGTCTGGATCGACATCAACACACCAAAACCCGCTAGCAAGGTCACTAAAGAGGTTCCGCCATAGCTCACTAGAGGCAACGGGATCCCGACCACAGGTAGCTGACCCGAGACCATGCCCATATTCACGAATACATAGGTAAACAAGGTCACGGACAAGCTGGCGGCAAACAAACGCGAGAACGTGCTTTGCGCGGTGGCGGCGATATACAGCCCTCTTAATACCACAAACACGTAAACGCAGAGCAAAACAAGCACCCCAATGAAACCAAACTCTTCACAAAACACGGCGAAGATAAAATCCGTTGATCTTTCTGGAATGAACTCGAGATGTGACTGCGTGCCGTTCAGCCAACCCTTCCCATAGAGTCCACCGGAACCGACGGCTATCTTCGCTTGAATAATATGATAGCCACTTCCCAAAGGATCTTTTTCCGGATCCAGCAAGGTCAAGATACGCTGGCGCTGATACTCGTGCATGTGATACCACAGCAATGGGGCTGAGCCAACCGCCAGCAGGCTGGCGACCGCGATCAGGTGCCAGTTTACCCCGGAGAAATACAATACCGAGACCCCGGCCGCCGCGATCATCACGGCGGTGCCGAGATCGGGCTGCCGGCCGATCAGGGCCACGGGGATCGCGATCAGCAGCAGCCCAGTCACCAGACTGAGAAATCGGGGTGGGACCGCTCTGTCGCCGAGGTACCATGCCACAGCCATCGGAACCCCGATCTTCATTAGCTCCGATGGCTGGAAACGCAACACACCCAGATCAAGCCAGCGCCGGGCGCCCTTGCCGGTGCCATGCGTTAACACGACTAAGAGCAGAATGAGGCCAAAACCATAAAACCAGGGCGACCATCGAGCATACTGAGTGGGTGTGATCTGTGCCAGCGCGACCATGGCTACCAATCCGACGCACATATGAATCACCTGCCTCAGAATGTCTTGCGCGTTCTTGCCCGAGGCGCTGAAAAGGACCACGACACCGATGAGGCAAAGGGCGATCACCCCGTATAACAAAGGGGCATCGATATGCATACGCGCCAGCAAACCGCCCCGCTTATCCAGGCTGCCCGTTTGTATTTTCACGTGTTTTCCCCGCCAGGTAATGGTCCAGCACCCTGCGGGCAACGGGCGCTGCCGCGGCGCTGCCGCTCTCGCCGTTCTCAACGATCACCGCGACAGCGATGGTGGGATCTTCCACGGGTGCGAAGGCGATAAACAGCGCATGGTCGCGCAACCGTTCGGGTATCGCTTGGTTTTTTATGTTTCTGTCTTGGGGGATGCGAAACAGTTGTGAGGTTCCGGTTTTGCCAGCGAACCGAAAGCTTGCTCCTTCACTCGAGCGGCGCGCGGTTCCCCTAGCGCCGTGCACTACCTCTACCATTCCGTCTATCACCCGCCTCCAATTTTCCCCTTGGGCATCCACGGTAATTTCGGCCTCGGGTCGTTCCCCACTCTGTTCGTCTGTGCCGATCCTGGCAACCATCCGCGGGCGCAGCTGTCGCCCTTGCTGGCTTAGGGTAGCCACCGCGGAGGCGAGTTGTAACGGAGTCGCTAGGGTATAGCCTTGCCCTATACCGGTGATAACGGTTTCGCCCGCATACCACATGGACTTGCGCACCCGACGCTTCCATTCTTGCGAAGGCAAAAGTCCACTCGCTTCCTCGGGCAAATCCACCCCTGTACGCTTTCCGAAGCCAAACTGGCCAAGCCTTGCGTGCAGCTCGTCGATGCCCATGTCGGCCGCTAAGCGATAAAAATAGACATCGCATGACTGGGCGATCGCGAGCTTTAGGTCCACCGGCCCGTGCCCTGGTTTTTTCCAGCAGCGGTAACGGTGGGCCTTGCCCGGCAAGCGAAAAAACCCGGGGCACGAGCTTATCGACTGCGGCAGGCGCAAACCCGTTTCTAATCCAGCCAGAGACAAGAACGGCTTGATCGTGGATCCGGGAGGATATTGCCCTTGGGTTACCCGGTTATACAGGGGTCGGTCGGGTGAGCTTTGTAGGCGGGAATAAACCGCATAAGGGATACCGTTAACGAACAGGTTGGGATCGTAAGCAGGTACACTGACGGCAGCCAGCAGCCCCCAGTCGTTGGGGTCGATAGCGACCACAGCCCCGCGCCGCCCCCCAAGAGCGTCGGTGGCCGCCCGTTGTAGGGACGCATCGAGCGAGAGGTAGAGATCTTTTCCCGGAACCGGCAAGGTCTCCTCCAACACCCGCAGCACTTGCCCCTGGGCGTTCACTTCGACCTGTTGATAGCCCACGCGCCCGTGCAGTACCCGTTCGTAGGACTTTTCTACCCCCGCTTTGCCGATATGGGTCGTGCCGCTGTAGTTCGGGGCATCGATGCGCTGCAGCTCCTCTTCGTCGATGCGTCCGACATAACCGATCACATGTGCCGTGAGCGATCCTAAGGGATAAAAGCGGGTCGGCCTGGCGACGATATCGACACCCGGGAAGCGATGCCGGTTTACCGAGAAGACAGCGACTTCTCGTTCTGACAATCCTACCTTTAGCGCAATGCTTTCAAAGCGGCGCTTCCGCTTTAGCTCTTCTTGGAATCGGCCGAGCTCCGCCTCGTCAAAGCCAATGATCACGGCTAAGTCGGCTAAGGTTTGTTCGAGATCCCGAACGCGCTCAGGGATGAGCTCCAGGCTAAACGAAGGCCGATTCTCGGCGACTAAAACGCCATCGCGGCTATAAATCAAGCCCCGGACTGGAGGCAATGGCAGGATCTTGACCCGATTTTCTTGCGATAGAACCTTATAATGATCGTGCTTGACGATTTGGACAAAGGCCAAGCGGCCCAGCAACAGGGCAGCGAGCACGCTTATCGCCGCCACCATTAGCACAACGCGGCGAGTGAAAATGCGGCTTTCCTGACCGAGATCCCGTAAGGTCAGCGGATGCGGCATGCGCGTTAGGAAACATGGGTCCTACGGCGGACCTTTTTTAATAGCGCGAATAACCAGGGCCAAATGAGCGCGCTGGATAATGCCGGTGCGGCATAAACCCAATCCTGAGGCGGGATCCCGCTCATGGCTTTCACGAAAAGCATCATCAACAAATAGCTGGCCAAGAGTAAGCTAATCACAAGCACTTGTTGCACCAGTGGGAAAACGCGAATCTGGCGGCGTGTTTTGACGGCCAAATAAGCGGTAACGGACATGGCTAAGGCGTGCTGCCCCAACAAGGTGCCGGTGAGCGCATCCAATAACAATCCTGAGGTCCAACCCACTCCGATGCCCACTCGTTCTGGCAGCTCCATGCACCAATACACCAGCACCAAAGCCACCCACGTGGGGCGCCACGACACGGCCCATTCGGGAACAGGCATAGCGGTTAGAACGAACGCCGAGAAGAAGGTGGCGATGATGACCCATCCCCCCCGTTGCTGGTAAACCCTCATCGGGCTGCCACGCTGGAAAACCGGGCGTGTTGGGCGAGATCGCTGGGCAGGCCTTCGGGCCAAACCAGCAACACCTCACGCGCTTCGGCAACCCTCGCCGAGGGCGTGGCGAAGACCTTGGCGAACGATTCGCCGGGGTTGGTCACGACTTTTGTCACTTCCCCTACCGGATAACCCCCCGGAAACCGTCCTCCTAAGCCGGAGGAAACCAGCAGATCTCCCTTGCGAATATCGGCATTGACAGAGACGTAGGACAACAACAACTGATCCAGGATCCCCGTTCCGGCTGCAATGGCGCGAACGCCGTTACGATTGACCTGCACCGGCAGGGCATGGCTGACATCGGTGATCAGCAAACCGGTGGACGAAAACGGCCCCACATGGATCACCTGGCCCATGATGCCATGGGCGTCCACCACCGGCTGCCCCATATATACCCCTTGTTTGCTTCCCTTATTCAGCACCACCTGGTGGGCAGAGGGCTCTAATTCGACCGCCAGCAGATCGGCAACCAGCACCCGCTCACCCTTCTCCAGGGAGGATTCGAGCAACTCTCTGAGCCGAGTATTTTCCGCTCGCAATGCCGCAAACTTTTGCGACTGGGTGCGTAATAATAAGTTTTGCTCGCGCAAGCGCACGTTTTGGTCCAGCAAAGCACCCCGCGTGCGCACGGAGTCCTTCACCCACGCGCTTGCTTTTACGGGAAAATTGACTAGGTATTGGATCGGGTATACGAGCACCGACAAAGCAGCGCGCGCGGACTCCAGATGCCCGCTTCGGTGGTCCAGGGTCATCAGGGCAAGAGCCAATAACGCCCCCACCGCTAGCTTAGCGTTCACCGCCGGCGTCTTGTTGAATAACGGTTTGATGGTTTGGCCTCCGCTATTCCAGGTTCAGTTCCTCGGGCCCATGCTGCTCTATCATTTCCAGGATCCGTCCTCCGCCGCGCGCAACGCAGGTCAGCGGGTCCTCCGCCACGATCACCGGGATCCCCGTCTCTTCCATCAGCAGACGATCGATGTCGCGCAGCAGCGCCCCACCCCCAGTCAAAACCATGCCTCTTTCCGACACATCGGACCCTAATTCCGGGGGTGCGTTCTCTAGCGCCGTCTTGACCGCCCCAACGATCGTTGACAGAGGCTCTTGCACCGCTTCCAGGATCTCATTGCTGTTCAAGGTAAAGCTGCGTGGAAGGCCTTCGGCCAGGTTCCGCCCTCGCACCTCGATCTCCAGCACCTCGTTTCCCGGGTACGCACAGCCGATGCTGTGTTTAATTCGTTCAGCAGTGGCATCTCCGATCAAGGTGCCATAGTTTCGCCGCACGTAATTGATGATGGCGTCATCTAAGCGGTCACCCCCGACCCGAAGGGAGTCCGAATAAACGATGCCATTCAAAGAGATTATAGCAATCTCGCTGGTCCCGCCACCGATATCCAGGACCATAGAACCGCTGGCGTCGCTCACGGGCATGCCAGCCCCTAACGCGGCGGCCATGGGTTCTTCGACCAAAAACACGTCACGTGCGCCGGCGCCGGCGGCTGACTCGCGGATCGCTCGACGCTCCACCTGAGTGGAGCCACAGGGAACACAGACCAGCACTCGCGGGCTAGGCTTGAAAAACTGATTGCCATGGACTTTACGGATGAAGTATTGCAGCATTTTTTCCGTCACCACGAAATCAGCGATGACGCCGTCTTTCATGGGGCGGATCGCTGTGATATGTCCAGGCGTGCGCCCCAGCATGGCTTTGGCTTCCGCCCCCACCGCTACGATCGATTTCATGTTCGATCCGTCTCGTCCCTGCCGGATCGCGACCACCGAAGGCTCGTTGACCACGATTCCTTTCCCGCGCATATAGATGAGCGTGTTGGCCGTGCCCAGATCGATGGAAAGGTCATTAGAAAAAAGACCGCGTACTCGGTTGAACATGGAATCCGCTTAAAACTGGGGTTGACAATCAGCGGGCAACCTAACCGCTTCCATCTCTCGCCGATGATGGCGCCTTCCTGGGGGGCTCGCCGACTTCAGTAAACTGCTCTAGCCAGCGGGCCCTAAGGACGAAAATTTTATTCCGGAAATGTGGATCTCGGTATCGCCGATCATGAATAAACGGCCCACGCCCAGCCCTTGCGTGCAGACATCCACAGAGGCAAAAAAAACGCGATTTCCTAAGCGGTCGCGACATATACTTGATAAATTATCTATTGTACTCTAGCAGCGCCCAACGCTTTGGGCAAGCCAGAGTCTTTTCCAAAATGGTATGAGTCTGAACTTGGCTGCGTGTTTCCAGCGAGGGATGAGTCTGAAAGGTGGTGAAGGGATCGATCATCGGGGGCATGGTGATCGACATGAACGAGAAACGGCTGG
>JBOIEG010001248.1:0-1895 GCA_050740915.1 Gammaproteobacteria bacterium
ATCCGCTCTACCATCGTGATAGCTTGTCGTTGTTTCACTCGGTCCCCCTTATGACTAGAGTCAATCGTGCTTAATTGCTCTATGGGATCGAGTGAAACCTCGTTAGTTCCCCTTATAATTCAATAAGTTTAAAGATCCTACGTATGTGCCCGTACTAGAAGAGTACGGGTCATCCCGTTCCAAACCAGGCAAGGTGTCGACAATTGATGCGAAATTGCGCCAATCCTTACATGCGCTGTCGTTCGCACAGTGGATGCACCGGCTCTTCGAGCTCAATCGACTGCGACGGGATCGTTATAGTCATGCGCACAACAAGGGCACGCTGCGCAATATCTGCAAGGTCCTTCATTGGTTTCTCCAGCAGGATGCTCGTCATCCCGATGTGCCGATCGTCACTTCCCTGTGTCGCTTGGTCGAACAGACCGGCCTCGTCTTTGAAACAGCGAAGCGTGCGCGGGATCACTTGGTGGTTTGGGGGGTTTTGGACCATGCAGTGGACGTTTACCGTCTACGACACCAGCGCCTGATAGACATCATTGATGGCGAGGACGCCGAGCTACCAGCGCCAACCCGGCGGCTCCATGGTCGGAAACCCCAAGCTTCTGTCGATTCTTCCCGGATGCCGGTCGGCGGTACCGAGGCTAGTGCGAGGAAATGTTTCGGCTTAACAGAACGAGGATCGCCATGACGACTGAGCAACCACATCGCGATGCTCTTTTGGAATCGACAGGCGGGTCATCCGACGTACGGAGTGTCGTCGACACACCAGGCGCGCTCCGGAGTGAAGTCTGGCTCACGCTCCAGACGCGTCACGCACAACAAGTGTTCATGGGGCGGCGGGCGACGCCTAGGAAACCATATATCATTGGCCTCACGCGCTTTGGCGCGATCCTCTCGCAGCTTCAAGTCTGCGTCTACGCCGACGATCCCTATGCCGATTGGTGGCTCGTCAAAGTCGAGGAGGCGTTATCGCGATCGGCCCAAGAGGTCAAGGTCCTGCGGCATTCGGTGGAAGACCAGCTCAAGAGCATACCGGCCATCGAGGTGCAGCTGGCCACATCATTACTACCGATCCGCGTGCCCTTGCAGTTCCGCAACCCCTTCGCGTATTCAGCGGCGCGGATCCTCGCGGACTTCGATATGCTCGTCCGCGCCGTCTTGACTGCTCGGCACATCGGGCTCATGGACCGGCGCGAGGCGGAGCGCTGCCTGGTGCTGGGGACACGCGCCCTGCGCCGGGCGATGGGGACGGCGCTCGGGTACAAGTATGAGGGCGTGAAGCGCCAAGACATCCGCGAGGGCAACGCCAAAGCCGAGAAGGCCCGCGAGCGCATGGGCGAGGTACCCCCGGAGGTGCTGGACGGTAGCCGTCGAGCCCGGTATGCGCCCGAGAAGCGCTCCATCAAACAACTGAGCGGCGTGTCTGTCGTCATGCGTCCCGCCGGCGGACTCGTTGACCGTTGGGGCATGCCGAAGTCACCAACCCCAGAAGAACCGAAAGGAGCCTAAACCATGAACGAGCAACTCATCCCCGTCTGCATGCGCGCTGGGCCATCGCCAACAGCGCCGCCCGGCGCTTTGGCTATTGTCGTACGCGTTCCTGCGGGCGCTCAGCGGGTGTGGAACTTCATCGCGGCTAGGGCGTTCGCGACGAGCTATTTGCATACCCGGGATCGCCAAACAACCGGATTCTTTGCAACACTGGGGGTAGAATTTGGGTGACAGCAAGCGATCGGTGGGTGTAAACTTCCTACTAGTAAACAGCTACCGAAACGGTAGCCCCTTCCCCGGTTTCTAACCGGGCAAATCGCTCCGCTTAGGCGTTGTAGCGTCTTGCATCGGGATGATGCATGCTCTTAACGAATCCGGCAGGGAAGCTT
This sequence comes from Gammaproteobacteria bacterium, assembly GCA_050740915.1. GTDB lineage: Bacteria > Pseudomonadota > Gammaproteobacteria > JBOHHR01 > JBOHHR01 > JBOHHR01. Next base: position 1,881 of record JBOIEG010001248.1, read on the forward strand.
GCCCAGGGGGTGCCA
>JBOIEG010001249.1:0-1731 GCA_050740915.1 Gammaproteobacteria bacterium
CAACCGTTGATGCCCCAGGCCCAAGGCATGAGCTCGCTGCCATCCGCCGCGAGCCCCGCCATACCGAAAGGAAACGGCATGCCCATGAACAACGCAAGCGGCGCGATCAGCGAGAGCGCGAGCAGCAGACGGGGCTCTGTGGGCGCGTTCAAACTCATACCCGGCGCATGGCGAAAAGGCACACGGGGGCTCTCCACCACGGTGAGCAAACCCAAGCCAAGGGCTGGAGCGCTCGGTAAGCACTGCCGCTAGATAATGGAGAACAAGCGCATCAGCAAGATCTCGTAGGCGAGCGTCGCCGCCGAGATCAGAGCCAGCGCGAGGAGAAATTCCGTTGATGGATGATCGTCTGAAGCGTGCAAATTCGGGTTCCGGTTACGAGCCAAGCCCGCAGGCTGTTAGTACTTCGTAAGAACGAACTGCTGATAACTGGCCATCGCGCGTGCCGTTGCCGTTCAATAAGGCTAAGGGGCGCGCCGGGGAAAGGCTCGAGCGAAACCACCAAGCCTGGATTTACGGCGAAACCTTCAAACCACCCGCGTCCGGTGCGTCTCTCTCGAGCGATTCGTTGGGCGGATTTCCCGGCTCCAGCGGAAGCATCCACTCCCCATAGGATCGCTCGGTGTGAATGGAATTGGGCAAAACTGCCTGAAAACCCCCACCAATATCGCATTATCAGGGCAAAATGGCGGGTTAATCAATGGTTAGAGTTCTGACTGTCACTGTTAGGAGAGCAAACATGAGCGAATTTTTCGATGACCATCATCGCGCGATGCAAGATCGTTTTGAGACGCGCGCGCTGGCCGATCGCGTAGTTGCGATTACGGTACACGCGGAAATTCAGGAGTCCGATAAGCTCTTCATCGAAAGCCGTGACATGTTCTTCCTCGCTTCCGTCGATGAATATGGTCAACCTACGTGCTCCTACAAGGGCGGCGAACCAGGATTCGTTAAAGTCTTGGACGCCAAAACCATCGCTTTCCCGAGCTACGATGGCAATGGCATGTTCCTATCGATGGGCAACATAAGCGCTACAGCCAAAATCGGCATACTGTTCCTCGATTTCGAGAAACCCAATCGCTTGAGGCTTCACGGTACAGCTTCTTTCATGGAAGGAGATCCGCTCATGAAAGTTGTACTCTGGCGCGGATTTAATCGTGCGTGTTGCGGTCTCGGAAATCTTTGTTAATTGTCCGCGCTATATACACCGTTACCATAAAGTAGCGAGCTCACATTACGTGCCGAAACCCGCCTGCGAGACGCCGTTCGCGCAATGGAAGCGTATCGATGCGCTACAGGATGTGCTGCCACCCCGGGATCAGGGCAAAACCGAGAACGCGGATGGTGTCATCACGGACGAGGACTATGCCGCTAAAGTGATAGCTGGAGAAGGCTGAGCGCGGCTTCGAGCGGAAAAAGCACAGAATGCCAACTTTATGGGGGCATAGTCAAGTTTACTCTCTAACTTTTCGCTGAACGCGGACGCGCATAAACCGCGCGCCGGTTAGCTTTGCGTTAGGCAGCCTGAGTACCGAGATGTCCAGATCGGAAAAACTCAAAGAGGAAATTGGCTGGTTAAAGGTGGTATTTGGTATCTTAGCGGCCATCATACGTAGGATCTTTAAACTTATTGAATTATAAGGGGAACTAACGAGGTTTCACTCGATCCCATAGAGCAATCAAGCACGATTGACTCTAGTCATAAGGGGGACCGAGTGAAACAACGACAAG
>JBOIEG010001250.1:0-1202 GCA_050740915.1 Gammaproteobacteria bacterium
CCATGTCTCCAGCGGCGTGCGTTCAGCCGGCTGCAACTTGATCGCCACGCGGGTGTTCGGCATGAGCGAGACCATAGCAATCACTGGAAAGTCTGTAAAGTTATTTAAGGGACACTACACTAGCTGATGTCGATCGCTGATCCGACAGCGCCTGCCGCAGCGCACGCAGCGGCAATAGAACGCAATCCAAGCGGTTTTTGAACCGCCGCAGCGGTTCGAATTTGCCGAGTTCCTCCCAGCCCGCGGGCGGCATAACGGGCCGTCCGCCGGCAAGATCGTTCAAGAATTGTTCCGCCTGCGGAAGGCTGGAATCGTCCTTGCCGATCATTGCCTGGCACATGATCAGTGTCGAGGCCTCGCACAGCACGCAGGCGTGTACGGAATAAGCGATCTCGCGGATCAAACCCTCTTCGACGCGGACTTCGAGTCGCACCTCATCGCCACAGAAGCGGTTGCTCAGCACCGTCACACGCGCCGTGGGACGCTGCGCCGGCGCCCGATCGCGCGCCTCTCGGGCCAGTTGCAGGATCGGCTGCGCATAGAGCTCTTCAATGGACATCCTGTGTAGCCTCCGCTTGCGCGAACCGGGTTAGCACCGCGTCGAGGGCCGCTTGCGTGTCGATATCCACCAAGACGGCGTCGTCCGGCATTTCCACTTCGAAGATCTGGTCGGCAAGGTCGCGGAACAGCACCCTCGCGCCCTGATCGCCGCTCAGCTCCAGCAAGCGCGGCAAGTACTGCGCACTCCACAGTACGGGATTCCCGCGCCTGTTTCTATACGTGGGTATGCAGATGCTACGGCCCTCCGCGGGCGCGAATGCGGCCAGCAGTGGACCCAAATGGCGAGGCGCGATCAGAGGCATATCGCCGAGCAGGAATAAGGCGGCGTCTACATACGCCGCGATCGCCGCCATACCGGCACGTAAGGACGAAGCTAGGCCCTCCTCATAGTCGTCGTTGCCGACGATCCGTACCGGTAAACCGTCCAGGGCCGCGCGGAGGGCTTCGCGATCGGGCCCAAGGACCACGGTCGCCGGATCGAAACCGGCATCCAGCGCCGTCTGGACTATGCGCCGATCATACGTAGGATCTTTAAACTTATTGAATTATAAGGGGAACTAACGAGGTTTCACTCGATCCCATAGAGCAATCAAGCACGATTGACTCTAGTCATAAGGGGGACCGAGTGAAACAACGACAAG
>JBOIEG010001251.1:0-1227 GCA_050740915.1 Gammaproteobacteria bacterium
GCATGTGCGGGTGTACCCGCCCGTATCTTTGCGGCTACCATCAGCTGTCCTTCCTGCACTCCTAAAGCGGCAACTGACGATATCAAGAACCTCAGCGGAATTCATGTAGGATTACCGGAAGGACACGGTGCCCTTCACTGAAAGCGGTGCGCGGAGGATGCAGCGTGAGATCCCGAGCGCACCAGATTTTTCACAAGCTCTCAGGCGGCGCAGTCTCCGGTCAATCGGGTTGTCCCCGCAGGCCTGTCCGGTGTCCGTCCGCGAGAGCGTGTCCCATAAGGACACATCTCGCGCGACTCCCGGCGTACGCCTCTGGACGCTACCTCGAGAACTTCTTGCGCACTACTCGGCCGCCGTAAAGAAAGCGCTTTCGACGTTCGTGATGTTTCTGGAAGGAGTGCGAACCCCCACCACAACCTGGTGTTTGACCGCGGGCTCGAGCCAGCTCGCGGGCACCTCGAACGAGGTCATCGGCGCCGGCACCTCGACCAAGAGCGCGTTCTCCGTCTCCTCGTTCTTCACTTCGACGAGATAGACCTCGGCCTCCGGGATCGCCGCCCAAGACACCACGACCTCATCGCGTGGCACGGTCTCGTCTTCGCTCGGGCTCAGAATTTGCGTCTCGGGCGCTATGGCGTGCGACAGGAAGGCCGAACCGCGCAAACAGTCGCCCTCCACGGTGCGCCCGGCGAAGCGGTAGGTCCCCTCAGGGAACGATCGAAGCACCCTTTCGAGCTCCCGGGGCTCCGCCGATTCAAGGGCGAACACGCGAAGGCCGATGGTTCGTCGATTGCCTCGGAACTCGGCGACGGTTCGACCGTCGGGACGGACAACGCGGAGTTCCTTCAAACCGTCATCCTGCCCCTTCGCGAAGAGAACGACCTCGGTGTCGCCGTCGGTCGCGTTCTGCTCGAGCGTCATCCGTAGATCGGTGAACTCAAGACAGACGCGGCTCCCGTTGCCGTGGTCGTCTTCAGCGCGGGCCGTGAATCCGCTCAACAGCACCAGAACGGCAGCGGCGGAAATACCTGCAAGTGGTCGATAGTCCATAGCGATCTCCTTTGTTGAGGTTTGTTGAGGCGCGCCGCCGTGCGGCGGGTCCCCTCTGTGCCAATATGACTGAGACATCTTTCCCCGTGTAAATTAATGTCGAGGGCGGGGAGGATGAACATGAGTCGATTTAGAATGAATTCCATGTCAACCAGCGTGAATAGTGTGACTGCTGCG
>JBOIEG010001252.1:0-5492 GCA_050740915.1 Gammaproteobacteria bacterium
CTAGGATGGGGGTAGAGACGTGCCATGAGTGATATGACTCGAATCCATCCTGTGGCTAAAGAGCGTGCGCGCACGCTGCGAACCGCGATGAGCGATGCCGAAAAGCGGCTTTGGAGGCGGCTTCGCAAGCGGCAAGTCGGCGCCTACCGGTTTCGCCGTCAGCATCCATTGGAACGCTATATCGTGGATTTCGTCTGTCTCGAAGCGAGGCTTGTGGTCGAGGTGGATGGCGGGCAGCATGTGGAACGGGTGGGCTACGACCAAAAACAGAGCGCATGGCTCGGAAGGCATGGATTCCGTGTATTGCGGTTTTGGAACCATGACGTCATGAACCAAACTGAGGCCGTGATGACCGCAATAAGTGAAACACTTCATGCGAGCGTTCAACCCCCATCCTCACCTTTCCCCTGGCAGGGGGAAGGAAGATGAGGAGATATCTGAGCCCCACGATAGTAAGAAACGCTGTCATGCCAAGCCCGACGTAGCGGTGCAGGACGAAAGTATTGCGCACGCGCACAGACCATCCTCATGTCGTGTGGTCAATTAATCGGTTGTCTCTCCTGGTCGGAATGTATGTTCACCACCCGCAGGGGCTGCCCCACAGTCGGTCGTGTCGATACATGATGTTGCGAAACCGAATCCTCGACGATTTGTCCAGATTCCAGTTTGATGCAGCGGTCCGCCACAGGGTAATAATGGTCATCGTGGGTGATCACCACAACGGTCTTGCCTCTTGCCTTGAGCTGCGGCAATAGCTCGGTGTAAAAAACGGCCTTAAAAACCGGGTCCTGGTCTGCCGCCCACTCGTCAAAGACATAGAAGGGGCGATCATCAAGGTAGGCCGACAGCAGAACCAAACGCTTGCGCTGTCCCTGAGACAGGTCTACGGTGGAAAATCGGCCACCCTCCATCTGCACCTTGTGTTCAAGCTGCATCTGTGCAATGAGGGCCTTACACCGGCGTTCAAGATCGGCCTCCTCGTAGCTCAAGAGGGATTCGAAGAGATAAGGATCGGCGAATACCGCGACGAAATGCTGCCGATAGGCATCCCGGTTAGCGTCGATGATCGGTTTTCCGTTAAGCCGGATTACGCCTTCTTCGGGCACGTACAGCCCCAACAGCAACAGTGCCAGCGTGGTTTTGCCACTGCCGTTTCCTCCTATCACAAAAGTCAGCTCACTTGGCTGCAACAGCAAATCGATCGGCCCCAACGTAAAACGGCGCTCGTCTCTTTCATGATGATAGCTGTGAGTCACGCCCTCGAGCTCCAATAGACCCGATGCGGCGGAAGTAATTTCAACGTCCGTCGCGTCCGGCTCTCCACTTTGCTCCACAAGCGATAGGTCAAGGTCTTGGATTTTTTGCCACGCAACCCTACCACGGCCGAAGGCCGGTAAGGCGTTCATCACCGCTCCCAAGGGACCCATCATGTAGAGGATCGCGAGGACATAACCAGTCAACGCTTGCCCCGGTAGTTCTCGTACTTGGGGTATCACGAATAAGACCAACCCAACCACGACATAGTACAGCAGATTTCCCCAGTGACTGGCCAGGAGATACACGAACATGCCAGTATTGAACTTTCCCCTAATGCTATCCGCGGTATCGCGGAGTTCTTCCGTCAGGAAAGCATGGCGCCGCGGCTTGTGCATCTTGAGCTCTTTGCATCCCTCCGTCAGCGCACGGAAATGCCGATAGAGCTCATCGTCGCCTTTGCGAGCTAAGCTCAACCAATGCAGAGCCCGCCTCTCAAGCAACTTAAAACTGATCACCCCTGCTCCCATGAACAACAACACCAAAAGCAAAAGCCTCCACTCCAACCATCCGAGGTAGCACAAGCACCCCAAAACGATCGTTCCGTTAATGAATACCATTGGCATCGCTTGATAAGCATCCGCAATAGCCCCAATATCCTCCGTCATCGTGGCCAACACTCGATGGCGCCCAAGTAATTGCAATTGCCGCAACGGAGCCGCCAGGACACGGCGGCTAAGCTCCAGGCGCAGCTGGAAGACACGTTCCTGTCCGAGTTGTACCAACAGCACATCCGACAAAAAACCGCCGAGGAACACGACGATGCAAAGCCCAGCGAAAGCCCATGCCATTACCGCAAGCACTGGCCCCTGAGAGTGCACCGCGCTATTGATAAACGCCAGCAGACCGGCGCTGCTGATCCCCGCCACCACACCCGCTCCACCGGCGAGCAACAGTTTGCGCCAGTGGTTACGTAGGAGATACCACCACAAGCTCATCTCTCACAGTGCCCTATCATTGATTGCAAATTCCGGGTTACCTCGAGCGAGGGTCAAGCGGTCCCAGTTTCAGGCGGTGCTGAGTATCGCCAACCAGTAAGTCAGTTGGCCGGCCTTCTACCCAATTTGCTTGTTGGTCGCGGTAGAATGGCGATAGTGGATGACCCGACTGACCTCCTGGCATGTGCAATATCCCATCTTGCGCGTGACCGGGCGACACCACCAAGCGTTCGGTCGCCCCGCCACGGATGCTTTGCCAGCGAACGCACATGTCGCACCCCGGCACTGATTCTAACGGCATGTTCAACCAATCGCCGAGTAAGGAGACCGCGCTTGCTAACGGATGGAGAATCTCCACAAAATTAACCTGCCCCCAGGACAAGTCCTGCAACGACTCAACCGGGTACTGCTGCAAGAGATTGCGCGCGCTTTTTTCTACCATCGCCACGATGAAGGCATCCCAGTCAGCATAGGCTTGCCGATTGGGGATCAACTCTGGCAACCGGGCGTCCAGCAACTGCTGCAAGGGTGCATCCAGAGTGCCCCACCAGTACTTAAACTTGGGATCGATCGCTCGGCAGCGCTCGAACAACGGAGTCAAGACAGCATCGGCGAGGACGCTGCGGAGTTCGACCAAGAGCGCGATTCCTAGCGATCCCTTCTCGGCGCGACCGTCCCAGGCGTCCAAATAGCGGCGCACCGCAAGCAAATCAGTGTCCCCTGAGGCACCTCGTGCGTCCAGCGCCCGCAGCGCCAATTGCTGATAGTAACGGTAATAGTCGCTCTTGGTATCCAGTTGAAGATCGAGCATATCCCGTTCTGTCACTGCGCGAAGCTCGCGGAAGCGTTCCGCGATGCGATAGGCGCGGAAGCCGCTGGCGTAATCATGACCGACGACAAAACGCGGCTCGACGTTGGCCATCTTCTCGTTCGCATTGACCAGAAAGCCCGAGGGCGGATTCATGAGCCGCGGATGATCGAGCGGCGCGATGTAGCCCTCCCATCGCCGCGCCCCGTCGTCCCAGGAACGACTCATGAGCCCGTCGAATCCGATCCGCGCGGGGATCCGGCCGCTGAGTGTCCAGCCAATATTTCCGGCGTTATCCGCCACCAAAGCGTTCAAAAGCGGCCCGCCAGCACGGTTAAGGATCTTAAGCGCCCCGTCTACCTTGCCCACGCGGTCCAAATCGAGGAGATCCAGGTTGGTGGCGCTCGGATCGAGAGCCGTCCATCGCACTGCCACCTGTTGACCGAGCAGCGCTTCTGGCAAGACCGGGCCCCACACGGTATCCCGCACCCTATGCGACACTTCCTGCGCGCCCCGCACCTGTATTTTCTCCATTCGTTCCGTGAACGGCTTGGGGCCTTGAGGGGTCAGGTAGAGATTTTTGTGCGCAGGGTCCACGCGCAATAAAACGAGATCGGCGATGTCCCCGCCATCAACGTTCGTAAAGCCCCAAGCAATGCGATCGTTGGTGCCGCCGATCACGAGGGGCAAGCCCGGCAAGGTAAATCCAGCCACTCGATGATCGCCGTAGTGAAGCTCCGCTCGGTACCAAATATTGGGGACGCTCAGCTCCATGTGCATATCGTTCGCGAGCAGGGTGCGTCCATCTTTGCCCTTCCGAGACGCAACGACCCACGCACTGGATCCTCGGTTCATCATCCGAGCTCGCACGGCACTAGCAACGCTTGGCGGTCTCGCGCCGTTTTCATTTGCAAGCGTCCTTAGGTCCTCCGCCGGAAGCGGCCTCGGGTGGCAATCCGCCGGAGGCGGTTCGGCAAGGCGCTCGGTATAACAATCACCTTCGGGCGTTAAAAAGCTCACCACGCGCGGTGGCAGCGCCGCCTCCATCACGCTCACCATACGCTCCTCGTCTCCACTCCCGCTCAACGTCTCGTAGAGTCCCATTACCACCAGCAGACTGTCTTCTGGCACCCACGGTGAAGGCCGGTAGCCCAACATAAGAAACTCGAAGGGCAGTACCCGGGTTTCCTCGAGCGCCGAGCTCACCCCTTGCGCATACGCGCGCAAGATTTCTTGCTGGTCACTAGGGAGTGAGGAAAGTATTTTTCCGACGAGATGTTCAAACCCCATCGTCCGATGCCAGCGATCGGACTCCAAAAGCTCCGGCCCGAAGATTTCCGCGAGTCTTCCAGCGCTACTGCGGCGCAACAAGTCCATCTGGAAAAGTCGATCGCGAGCCGTCACAAAACCAAGTGCTCGAAAGGCATCGGCGCGTGTATGTGCCTCGATGCGAGGGACCCCGTACCCGTCGAGCTCAACCTGAACGGGCGCGCCGAGACCTTCCAGCGCGACTACGCCATCCAGTACCGGCAGGGATGCGTATAACAGGTATCCAGTACATGCGATGGCGAGCGCGAGTCCTGTCAACCCGGTGAGAGCAACGCGCCGGAATAGTTTGCGCGGCATCCTAACCTCGAGCGGGAAGGCTAAACTGGTCTTTCGCGGGGGTGGTCCGGTCCAATGTCTGCCAGGGGAGACCTTCAGACAATGCGCGCTGCACCGCTTCCAGAACGGTTGGGTGGCGATGTCCCAACGCGAGCGCGCCTGCACCTGACAGGCAGTCGATAAAAGTGTAGCCTTCGATATCGGTGACGTAGACGCCGTCGGCCGAACGCTGTGCGATCGGGATGCGGCGTGGGTAACTCCGCGCGTTAGACTCTATCCGGACCTGTCTCTCTAAAAGCTCGTTCGTACACAACTCGAAGACCGGCACGTTCGGCCCCTGATTCGGAACGAACCCAGTGTCCTCGTCAGCACGACATGTCTGCACATCCGTCATTACGGTCAACTCCTAGCGTAGTGTCTTACCTATACAATCACCAATCTGTCGATACCCTCTTCGTCATTCCCGCGAAAGCGGGAATACAGCGTCTTTTGTGGATTCGGGGTCTCCGGCGCTTCGCACCTTCGCCTGGAATGACGGGGCAAACGCGACAAGTTATTTACGAGACACTACACTAGCTAACTAAAACTACGCTCAACTTTGCATCCGAGCTCGTTCGGATGGTTAAGCGCTGCCGCACCGGCTTTCTGCTACACACTAGTCCTAGGAGCCTGTCGGACTTAGGGAACCGTAGCGAGGCGAGTGGGAAATCGAGGACAGATTTTCGATCATTTGAGGCGAATAGTGGTAACTCATACGTAGGATCTTTAAACTTATTGAATTATAAGGGGAACTAACGAGGTTTCACTCGATCCCATAGAGCAATCAA
>JBOIEG010001253.1:0-3619 GCA_050740915.1 Gammaproteobacteria bacterium
CTTGTCGTTGTTTCACTCGGTCCCCCTTATGACTAGAGTCAATCGTGCTTGATTGCTCTATGGGATCGAGTGAAACCTCGTTAGTTCCCCTTATAATTCAATAAGTTTAAAGATCCTACGTATGAACCCGACTTAGCCGATTCGGGGGTATGAAGATCCTAACTGCTTGATATAGCGCATAGTGACCTCAATAGGTCTGCACTACACGGACGTGGCTGACGTCACCTCAGCGGCGGTGATCTTTGGCGGCGGCTGCGCGGGCAGCTCGATCGCGAGTTTCTGCAATAACAGCTTCAGGTCGGCCTCGGGCTGGGTGTAACGGGTGAGGATCAGTTCCCGGCCGTCGGTGATCGGTACGTGCACATCGATCATCTGCACGGCGGCAAACTTCTCGAGCACACTGCGCGGGGTCAACCCCGGCGCAAGGTGGAACAACCGTCGGCCCAGCGTGACATGCAGACAGTAGGCGAGGAAGGCGATGAAAATGTGCGCTTCGATGCGTGCCTCGCGTTGGTGGAAGATCGGACGGATGGCCAGGTCGCCCTTGAGGTTCTTGAACGCCTCTTCCACCGCGACGAGCTGCAAATAGAAGCTCCACAGCTTCGCGGGATCGGTTTCCGTGAGATTGGCGCGCAGCAGGTAGCGACCTTCGCGGCGTCGCGTTTGCCTGAGTTTGTCGCGGCGTAGCCGATAGCTGAACGTGGCGTCCTCTTCGGCGACCGCGACTTCGACCAAACGCCAGGCGGCCGGGCCATGCCCTCGCGCGGTGCCGAGCTTCATCAGCAGTTCCTCGCGGGTGAGCGTTGTCATTGCCGAAAGCTGCTTCAGCCGTGCCCACAACCACTTCAATTTCCGCCGCCGCATCGCCCGCTCCTTCGCCACCCGATCACGACTCTGCGCGTATACATACAGTTCCCTGTCATGAGGCAGGAGCTTCACGTCCACACCTGGGCGCGCTTGCTGCCATGGCTTGGTAAGCAGCGCTTTCTCCAAGCGGCTCAACCGTCCCTTCGGCGTGCCCACCACATATTGCACCGGGGGATCGCTAGTGCGCATCTCTTCGAGCACCTCCTCGGTTGGGATCCCTCTGTCCATCACCCAGGTGCGTCGCGCGCGGCCATACTGCCGCTCAATGTGCGAAAGGAAGCCGCGCAACGTGGTCTTGTCCGCCGTGTTGCCCGCCAACACCTCCCTTCGGCTTCGCTCAGGACAGGCTCCGGCCAACGGCAATCCCTCCGGGGTCACCACCAGCGCAATGACTACCTGCACGCAATCGGGTCGGCGATCGCGCGAGTAGCCAAACCGGCGTTTGTCCTCTTCCGCCTGCGGCGGATCGCACTCAAAATACGTGCTCGTCAGGTCATACAACAGCACGTCGAACGTCGCGTTGAACAGATCCCGCCACCGACTCACTAGGTGGTCGAACAACGCCGCTTTGTGCTTGAGCAGCCGGTCGTGACACCGATACAGCGTGTGAATATCGGACAGCGCCGCATCTGCACCGAGCAGATCCGCTAATGCGCTGCGCTCGAACCACTCCCGATGGAGCCGCCACTCACTGCCCGGCGCAATCAATCGGTAGGCCACCAACACGAACAGCACCTGGTCCCAGCGCGTGCCCTTGCGGCTCGGTAAAAGCCGCTCGGCCCAGAACTCATCCAACCGCAGCTTCTGCCACAGCCGCAGCGCCAACCAACACGCACCCCATTGCCGCGGCCTGCATAGCCGCAACTCACCGAGCCGCAGTCGCACCACAGCCCCGTCCCACGCCAGTCCTTCACCGCGATCCTCGGGGAACAGCGCCAGCGTGCGGGGTACCTCGGCGCCGTCTTCGAATACTTCAATGGACTTGCGCCACCCCAACTCTTGGGAAGAATTGATCTCTCCCAGATACAGCACGTGTCGTTGTAGCACACGCCCGTCGCTCAGGCGCTTGTTCTCAACGATGCTCCAGTAGCGGTGCTCCTTGCCGTCTTTCTTGCGAGTCGTGGCGCGCAGAAACATGATGGCCACTCATTATCCGCAGAAAATTACGTTTGAAAACATGCAAGGTCTTCACTACAGCGGTTTTGCGCCAATCTACCGCCCCCCTGCACTTAAAATCCAAGTACTTACGCGACACCTCCGCCCGAAAACGGGGGCGAATCGGCTAAGTCGGGCTAAACGCCATGACCATCGCGCAGGATCCCCCTTGATTGCTTTGCTGGCTTCCAAGGATACCTGAGCGATGGCCGCTTACCGATCTCAAATCGCCTTTCGGTCAGTTTATTATGTGCGTTAACCGGTCACGGATGGAGAAACAGCCTATCGCGGTATGAAGCGCGAGCACTTTCTGCATCACCTTCGGGCGCATGAGGCGATCAGGTCAGAGAGCTCTGGTGGGTGGCCAGATAAGCGATAGCCCGCAATGGCTCGGAGAAGAGAAGGCCTGACAGCGGGGGTAGAGTCACTATGGCACGAACATACCGCGGGGTTGAGCTCCGCTACGGATTAGCGCAGCGGGTCGCACTAACGCTGCTGGCGTTATCCCTCAGTGTTACGACCCAAGCCGAGATCACCGTCGATGGCAGCCTGGGGTCGTTTCGCGGGTCTTTAGCGGGACCAGCCTTTCAGATCGACGCCAATCTGGGCAGACAAGTCGGTAGCAATCTCTTTCACAGCTTCGGTGCGTTCAACATCAACCACCCCGAAAGCGCGACCTTCACTGCTAACGGTAGCTTGGGCCCCATCGCCAACGTCCTCGGCCGGATCACGGGAGGCGGTGCCTCGACCATCGATGGGGCTTTACGTTCCACCATCCCCAATGCCAATCTGTTCTTCATCAATCCTCACGGGGTGGCCTTCGGCCCCCACGCGCAACTCGATGTCCCAGGCTCCTTCCACGTTAGCACCGCCGATTACCTGCGCCTGGCGGATGGAGTACGGTTTGAGGTGCAACCTTCCGCTAACGACGCTTTGCTCACGACTGCGCCGCTGGCGGCGTTTGGGTTTCTCAGTGAGCAGCCTGCCGGGATCTCGGTGCGGGGTAGCGCCATAGAGCTCAAAGAAGGGGAGACCTTATCATTCGTCGGGGGCGATTTCGATTATGTCGGTGCCGGCCTGGATAGCCAAGGCCAGCCAACGAGTTTTCTCTTTGCGCCGGGTGGGCGCATCAATCTGGCCAGCGTCGCCTCCAGCGGGGAAGCGAGTCTCGGTACCACCGGTTTGGGTATGCATGCATTTACTCAACTGGGGCAGATTACGTTGTCCAACAACGGTTTTATCGCCACGGATGGGCCTGGAGGCGGACGGACCTTCATTCGCGGCGGGCGCTTGGTGGCCGATAGCGCCCATATAACGGCCAATACGCTGGGTGATCAGGATGGCCAGGGTATCGATGTCGATATTACAGGAGAACTCCGGTTAGAAAATGGCGCTTCAATTCAAACGAACACGCTCAGTGCAGGGACAGGAGGAGATGTGTCCGTCAAGGCGGGTAGTAACCTCACAGTACGCAACGGTGCAGTAGTCGGGACAGGCGCATTTGGATCTGGCCGGAGCGGCGATCTGCGGGTGGAAGCAGCAGATATCTTGGTTTCAGGCGATGGAGCCGAACTCTTTACCGGCATTACTACACAGG
>JBOIEG010001254.1:0-1933 GCA_050740915.1 Gammaproteobacteria bacterium
GCATGTGCGGGTGTACCCGCCCGTATCTTTGCGGCTACCATCAGCTGTCCTTCCTGCACTCCTAAAGCGGCAACTGACGATATCAAGAACCTCAGCGGAATTCATGCAGGCTTACCGGAAGGACACTATCGTTACCGCTACCGCCTAACACCGTGTCCTGGCCACTGCCGCCTGTGACTGTATCGTTACCGTCTGAGCCGTGTAACCAGTCTTGGCCACTCAGGCCAGCGAGATCGTTATCACTGGTGTTACCGAGAATATTATTGTCGCCGGCATTGCCTTTGCCGACCACGCCGCCTTTAGATAGGACTAACTCGTCTTCGCCGAATTTCAGCGTATACGAAGGTCTCTGGGAGACGACCAAAATATCGCCCGGTGGGTCGGTAAAGCGCGCTACCCGATGACCCGAGCGCCCAGGGCTGGTCATAGTTGATTGCGCCAACCGCGGCGCTGAAATCGGTCAGATCGATTTGATTGATGGCCGTGTCTTTAAATAGAGATCCAGGTAACGTTGCCATTGCTTCCTCCTGTGTTGTTAATGTTATAGGTTTAGGAGACAGCGATAGCGATGTCAAGGCTATAGCGGGGCGCCGCAGGTACCCGAAAATCGAAATTCCCAGACAAGCGTAGGGCTGATCCGACCGAGGCTGCTAGAATCAAGAAGAACATGATATTGAGCTTATCGTATGAAGGCGATCCCTTCAGCCAGGAGTTTTTTCCATTGAACGCTCAGGAATTGCGGCGCTACAGCCGGCAGATCATGCTGCCTGAGATCGGGCTTGCCGGGCAGCAACGCTTGCTCGCCTCGCATGCATTGATCGTGGGGCTAGGGGGATTGGGTTCGCCGGTGGCGATCTACCTCGCGGCAGCTGGCGTCGGACATCTCATGCTGGTAGACCCTGACCGGGTGGAGCTTTCTAACCTGCAGCGCCAGGTGATCCATGGCAGCGCCGACATCGGGCGTCCTAAAGTCGAGTCCGCGCGGGACGGTGTATTGCGCCTGAACCCCACCACCCGGGTTAAAACGATTGCCCAAGGTTTTGATAAGGAGGCGATGCTCGCAGAAGTCGCGAACGCCGACGTCGTTCTCGATACCAGCGACAATTTTGACACCCGTTTCGCCGTCAACAAAGCCTGTGTAAATACAGGAACGCCGCTGGTGTCGGGTGCGGCCACGGGTTTCCACGGTGAGGTCAGCGTTTTCGACCGCCGCCTGAAAGCCAGCCCTTGTTACCGTTGTCTCTACGGCGAGGACGCGGCGGGGGGCGAAAACTGCATCAGCGCAGGGGTGATCGCGCCGCTGCTCGGTATCATCGGTGCCACCCAAGCCCTGGAGGCTATTAAACTGCTGGTAGGCAGAGGGGAGGGACTGCACGGGCGTGTGCTGAGGCTCGATGGCTTGAAGATACAGTGGCGCAGCACCCTTCTGCGCCGAGACCCCGCCTGTCCCGTTTGTGTGCGGGTCTAAATAAACTGGAACAATGGCATTGATCGTCCCTCCTTGTGGGGCAAGGATGCGGGAGATCTGTTCAATGGCGTGACGGCGCGATTACTTTTGCCGTAATTTCAGCACTTGCCCGTTGCGCGTCATCTGCAGGCGGTTCAAAAACGAGTTGCCGAGCAGCACCTTGGTCGGAAACTCCCCGTCGATGACCGCCGCCGGCACGCCGCGCAACAAGATGGCACCGACTTTAACCTTGTCAAGGATCAGGTAATAGGCCCTCGCCGTGCCGGAGGCGGTCGCGGTCAAGCCTTGTTCCCCAGCGAGTTTGTAGTCGAGGCCTAGACCCGACTTTGACAGCTGCTACGGACATGATTGTTATTTAGTAGGACGGGTCAATGCCTTAGGGGTGTTGGCGAAACCACCCCTGTACGCAGAGGGTTAAGCGATCTGAAGGAGCGGTGGGGGATTCTTTATCTTAAGGGATTTCAA
>JBOIEG010001255.1:0-2834 GCA_050740915.1 Gammaproteobacteria bacterium
TGCGCCAGCCCTCGAAGCGCCGATGAACCTGCTCGAGGGGATCGGCATGTGCGGGTGTACCCGCCCGTATCTTTGCGGCTACCATCAGCTGTCCTTCCTGCACTCCTAAAGCGGCAACTGACGATACCAAGAACCTCAGCGGAATTCATGCAGGCTTACCGGAAGGACACTGAGGATTGTGGCAGACGCACCGCGCGCGCTCTTCTTTCCTGACGGGCTGCTTGTGGCTCATGGTGGCTTTCCGCTGACGGATCTGCACGAGCGTCTCGCCGAAACGAGGGACTGGAACGATCCTCAATGCCTCACCGATTTCGTCTGGAGTCGCGCCCATCCCCGCGCGAGAAGGAAGCTTCCGAACCGAATGTCTCGCGGCAGCCAGTTTGGGTATGAGGATTTCGCTGCGTTCTGTGCCCTGAGCGGAACGTTCGGCAGGACGGTGACGCACATGGTGCGCGGCCACGACCACGTCGATGAGCGATACGAGATCTACCTCGCGTATGCCGACACGCCGGTGCTCACGAGGGTTGCTCTTTCGCGGCGGCTGGTCCGCGAGTTGTTCGGGCCCTTCGTGCGTGTTCCGACCATAGCGCGGTGGATCCGTGGATCTCTGCCGCAGGTCTACCGGCTCCACATACCGGAACGGCTGATTCGCGACTGTTATCCCGAAGAGACTGGTGAGGGTGAGCCGGTTAAGTTGACGGAGCAGACCGCGACATGAGCGGCGTGGTATTGCGCTGTCCCAAATGCGGAACGACGCAAAGCCACCCGGGCGAGTGCGACGCCTGCTACGACGACCAGGTCCGCTATTTCTGCAGCAACCACAGCCCCGGACTCTGGCTTGACGAGCCGGTATGCAAAGAGTGCGGAGCCAAGTTCGGGGAGGCACCGACACGGCACCCGGCGCCACCACCCCCCGCCGCGCCCCCGGTGCCCCCTCGCAAGACGCGCCGGTCGGAATCCCGGCCGCCGATGCCGCGTGGCGCCGAGCCTCCGCGCACCAGCCCCAGGCGGCCGCCGGATCCGGAAGTCACTCCGGCCGAGCCATCCTTGGAGGACCTCCTTGCTCGCATGTCGTCGGAAAGGCGTACGGGCTACAAGGAGGAAGAGGCGCCCTGGGGGGAGCGTGTCCTTCCGGTAAGCCTGCATGAATTCCGCTGAGGTTCTTGATATCGTCAGTTGCCGCTTTAGGAGTGCAGGAAGGACACGAATATCCAGACTCAAACAACCGGATGTCGTTGCCGATTGAGGTGTAGTAGCCAGGTCCTTGCGGGCCATTTTCATTCCAGTCCCGACTCGGGCTCACCCAATAGTTTTGACCGGTGCTCGGATCGTGATAGTTTTCCATTTCCAGCCACTGGCTGTAGCCGGAATCCCCTTCGTCTTCACCGCGCGCCCGAGCGCCCGGGCTTTCCGATGTCCAGTCGGCGGCGGAGGGTCTGAGTGGAACGCTGCAACGTATGGAACGCGCTACCGCCGCGGCAGTTGCGCCGTATTCCTCCCACCCGGCGGATGCTGCGCAGGCAGTTCGCATGACAAGCACATAACCGCCATCGTGCATAGGATAGACCTGATACATCGTCAAGCCCGTTAAACCTAAAGTGGCGTTTTGGCATTCCATGAGCTTGACGCTCGTACCTGGAAGTACTTCTAGGGGGGGCTCGCAGCGTACGGAGAATGTCCCACCCTGGGTCAGAGTGGTCATGACCGCTTGCTCCGGTGTTCCATAAGAAGCACCGTACCAACCGCTGCGCATCGCCGCGGGTACGCCGTGGATGAGATAACCGGCACCGGCCGCCCCATCGGCTCTCTTGAGATCCGCGCCGAAAGCGCCCCCCGCCGGATTTTCTGCGGTAATGGACCAGCCATCGGGCGCGAGTGCCGTGCAGTATTCCCCTTGAAGTTGATGCACCGCCATAGGCGCCTGTGCCAGTACCACAGTCGCGTAACTGGCAGCAAAGGTGGATAACACCGGAAAAACAAATACACGGATCATCAGGTTCTCCCAAAAATCAAAGCAGTGTCCAGTTTAGATCAGTTCATCTGCCGAGGGCGACGCCAAGTCAGACACTCGTGCGGGTTGAAGAAGGACGATGGGAGGAGAATGTCCCAAGGAGTCGATCGAGCAGGTCGTGTTCTGAGGTTTGGTGGAACGCTGGTTCGGCGAACTCACCGCCAAAGCCGTACGGCGTGGCTCCTTTCGCAGTGTCGCGGACCTTGAGTCCGCCATCGCCCAATTTCTCGCTGCTTGGAACGAAAAACCCAAGCCCTTCGTCTGGACCGCCACCGTCGAATCCATCCAGACCAAACTCGCCCGGTGTCGTCAAACTTTGGAGCAGGTCAAGCCCGGCTGTACCGCACCGCGCAGCAGAACAAAGAAAAGCAAATCACCAGTTATTTCTCGGACACTACATTAGATCTCAATCTGTGTGCCGAGCTCAATCACCCGGTTGGTTGGGATATTGAAGTACTCAACCGCACTACCGGCATTCCTTGCCATCGTTGCAAACAGGCGCTCACGCCATAACGCCATGCCACTGAAGATGGCGGCCACAGGAATCACGGTCTCGCGGCCTGCCTAACCGAAAGTTCACCGGCGCGCCGTCGTTTGGCGCGTCCAGGTTGAGCGTCTTGTTATGCGTACTTTGCGTATTGCCACCATTTTAATGATATCTTCCGATCAACAATCTCTTTCGCTTGATCAAAGAGACTAGCTAGTGTAGTGTCCCTTAAATAACTTTACAGTTAAGCCGCCTTCTTTTTTCCCTCGGGGCAGGGTGGATCCGGGCTTGATCTGCTCCATCTTGACCCGCGCCCGCTCGATCTTCTTGATGATG
>JBOIEG010001256.1:0-4379 GCA_050740915.1 Gammaproteobacteria bacterium
AGCGGCGAAACAAGATGGCGGAGCGGCTCCTTCAAAATACCCCGCCCGTTCTCACCATGGTGTGGCTCACGACGTTTCCGGAAATCACCACCGATTCTCTCGGTGCGATCTGGATGCGCCCGCTCGATTACCGCGAGATCACGAAAGGCACGCTCTATGACCCGAGCCGTGAGCGTACTGGAGCGTATCGCAGGCAGCCGGGGCGGGAGGAGCTGGTGGCGGCAGGGGTTAAAAAATCGCGGCTGTTTGAGCAACAAGACTAAGCACCTTTTCGGTAGAGGTTGCGGTGGTTCGCCCTGGTTTACTGAAAAATAAAGCGAAAAACACTACCCTAACTTACCGATCCTTTAAAAGTCTCCCTGTAAATCTTACGTGTCATTCAGCAATACTGGCTATGAGCGAGTGGGCTGCCACGGTTTAACATATTGATCACACAGCAGGATATTTATACTATACCGCCATGTAGTGTTAGCATGGCGTGAGTTTTGCTTGAATCAAGGGGTGGAGGGCTGGCGTGCATGCGTGCATTCCCCCAACTGAGCTTGCATTCCCCCGACAGTGGGGAATGCAATGCTCCCACTTGCACGCCCTCTCCACTTTCTTCAAACCAAACCCACCTCTAGTCCCACTCTAACTCAATTCTCTACCATACGAATGCGGTGTCCCTGTGCTGTACGGCGTGCGAAGAACGGCAAGGAGACATTTGCAGCTCACTCCGAACCAGCGGAGTCGCCACCTGTGATGGGCTCGACCCGTTCCGTACAGCGCTCGCACGAGAATTCATCACATTTTGCTTTTTTTATAAAAAAACGCGCCTCTCTCAAGGCACGTCACCCGGCGACTATACCACCGGCAATATTTGTTGTGGCTCGTCGGCACTTAAATCCGTCGGCTGCTTTCTCTCTCCAATCTTCACCCACCGCACAAAACGGTGCGGCGCGATAAGCTTCATGGCGCTCTCCGCCATTCGCTCACCAGCCTGATCGCCGTTTGCAAAAACCCACACCCGGCCGTCTTCCGGCACGAGCTCGGTGATGAGCTTTGCCTGTTTCTCCGAAACTGAAGCCCCCATCACCGCCACCGCATTTATAATCTCCGCTTCTGCAAGCCACCAGACGGCACTGAAGCTCTCGACAACCACGAGATCGGTTGCCCCCTTCACCCTATAGCCGTTATACAAAAACTCGGACTTGTGGAACTCATAGCGCAGCCAGTTCCGCTCTCGGCTTCCCGGATAGAGATAGCGCGGCGTGTTCTCGTTGATTGCCGAATCGTCCACAATGCGCCCGGTATACCCGATGAGGTAGCCAAACTCATCATGGAGTGGGATCGCAATACGGCCTTTCATTAGCCCGCGGTTGCAGTACCCTAAACCGAACGCCTTGATGATGCACTCGCTGAAGCCGCGGCGCTTGAGGTAGGGGTGATCGTAGTCCAGGCTCTTCAACTCGATATGCAGCCGCGCGTTCACAATCACTGTCATTTCTTTGCGGGAATCGTCTCCTCCACCTCCTGCTTGATCTGTCTCTGTCGGTGCTCTCGCCGGCGGCCGCGGTTTCTCACCGCCGCTCACAAACGTCCGTTTGAGAAAAAGCGCGGCCTTCCGGAACTCCCCGGCATCATCAGGGTTCAGCCTTTCCATGCGTGCGGCAAACTCGATGAGGTTGCCTTTTGCCCCGCACCCGAAACACTGCCAGATCCCCTTGGTAATGGTTGCCGAAAACGACGGCGACCGGCGGTTTCCTTCATGTGTCGGAAGCGGGCAGAACCCATACCATTGATCGCCTTTGGCTTTGAGCTCTACCCTATAGTGCGCAAGGATGTCCTCGAACGAAAGCTTCTCGCGCAACTCTTTGTAACTGATCCATGTGTTTGTCATCGTCATGCCCTCTTGCTTGGTACAAACCTGCTTTTATCCAAACACGGAGGGACCAAGGCGTCCATCGGCGCGCTGTTGATAACGCCAGCGATTTACAAATACGTGTGCATAGGTATTATGAAGTGATAGAAACCCAAAACCATGGAAAAGGATTTCCAGCGGTGGCACACACAAAAAAGCAGAGCTTCAAAAACACTCCGAGGTGGTGTTTTTCCATAATCGCGAAGTGTGGTGGTGCGCCCTCGGCGCAAATCTTGGTGATGAGCAAGACGGAAAGGGAAAGTCATTTATTTGCCCGATTATCGTACTAAGAAAATTCACCAAGACAATATTCTGGGCTTTACCGCTAACTACAAAAAGGAAGACAGGAACATACTACTATCGCCTCTCTTCCATTGGGGGCAAAGAAGCGACTGTGACGCTGAACCAGCTACGCCTTATTGACGCCCGCCGGCTAAGCCATAAGATAGGAGATGTATCGAAGGAAGAGTTTCGTGAATTAAAACAAAAACTCAAAGCGCTTTTGCCTTGAGTTTTTTATTACCTCCACCTTTACGGCGGAGTCGGGCCGAAGCCAAAATTCTCTGTATTTTCATCGTACTCGGTAGAAATATATTGTCAAGCATATGTGCTGTGGATATACCCTGCCATCAGTTTTAAACTTGAGGTCACAATTTGTGACATCAAGTGGCTGCCCTGGTGGGGGCGAGGTAAGACTACTCATGCCTCATCATTATCAACCCCTCTCCCAAATTGCTTTTCAATCCGCTCACACTGCTCCTCACGCCATCGCTCGAGGATCTTTTTGTCTGACGCTTTTTTCTCCTTAGAGGCTTTGCTGGCGTCAATTACCGCTTCTCTTTTCGCAACCTCCTTATCAATCCTCTCTTTTTCCCTGAACAGTTCCGTTGTGCTTGCTGCTCGTTTCTTCTTTGGTTGCTCGCTCTCTTTGGGCTCAAGATCAGCCTTGAGCGCGCGCAGTCGTTTCTCGTTCTCTAATCTTCGAATTTCTGCTTTTTGCTTTGCGGTCTCCTCTTCATCATCGAGCCGCCTTATCTCATGGTCTTTTCGTTTTGTAGAAATAGTTTTGTCCTGGAACCGCTCACGATACGCTCGCTCCGCGGCGACGCGTCGCATCCTCGCTTCAAACTCCCCCGCCTTTCTTGTTTCCCTGTCTGTATCGAGTGTTGTGTCTATATCCTTAAGGTCTTCTATCTTCCGCCACCGTTCCTTATATGCCTCCCCGAGCTTGGTTTCAGCTTCAACGAGGCCTCGGAGAGCGTCCGCTTGTTTTGTCCACAGTCGGCTCATCCACAACCACCTTCTTGAATCGAAGAGTGATTCGAGGAAGCTTTGCCGCTTCGGGCTGTCCGGTAATGAGCCTTTTTTCACGCGTAGCAACTCCCCGGTATGTATCTTGGGATCATCTTGCTTCGGCATACGCAAACCTCCTCATAAGTGCAGTTCATCCCGCAGACGGACGTGCCGTTTTAGCTCTTCCATAAATTCGTTTCCCGCATGGAGTTCTTCACAAAGGGCACGTACACGCTTTCCTGATTCTTCGATACCCACGCTGGCGGGTGTCTCCTTCTCCGAAGTGCCTCAAAGGCCTGTTCGTACAGAATGTCTCCCACATTCGCGGCGATCACAGAAAGTGGAATATCGTTCTGTAATCCTTCACGGTATGCCCTCTCGGCCGGGTGCGGTACAAACAGGTAATGCAGATAGCGCCACGCCATGATGGGGCCGTATATAACAAGGAAATAGGCGAGCTTGAACGGCAGAGAAACCACCGAGAACACAAGCGCCGGGAGGAGGAAAAGCACGAAGGGCACCCATAAAACGCTGGTGAGAATGAGAAAAGCCACCGCAAGCAGTGCCGGGAGACTCAACAGCCAGAGAAGCATATTGCCCCCGGTGGGATGGATAGAGAGTCCTGTTTTATTCATCTCCCAAAGCGTCCAAGCAGAAAGGCCTAATAACCCCACCACGACGAGGTAAAAAGGAAACATTTCCTTGTCCCCTGTCAGCATCTCCTTCGGCACCTTCCGGTAGCCAGGAAACAGAAGGAGAACAAACGCAAAGAACGGATACAGAGAGGCGGCGATCTTCGCCGCGTTTCGCCACGCGGGTGAGACATGCTGATCAATACTTTGCGCGATTATCCCCCACCATGCCCGCGCCGTGGCGCGCCACTCCCCCAGAGACCCCTCCGACCCCCCTGCGATGGCGTATGGGGATGCAGGAGATTCTGTGGTGAGCGCTTCCCAGCTCGTCACCAAAACCGTGATGATAATACCGAAGAGCAGTGTGCTTTGTTGACCCTTTTTCCACTGCATTTGACTGACCAGAACGAAGCACAGGATGAAAAAATATATGCCTCCTCCGCAGAATTTGTGGGTACTGATCTGAGGCGTATTTATGCATCTGATTCATTACTTGGAATAAAGTTACGTTCTATAGGTCCGAAATTTTGGGTATCAAAAAATCTGTTGGGCTG
>JBOIEG010001257.1:0-1203 GCA_050740915.1 Gammaproteobacteria bacterium
AGACACTGAGAGCCCATGCGAATGCACTCGAATCGGAGGTACGGATCCGCACGCAGGAGGCACTGGCGGCACGGGATGCGGCGCTGACTGCCGATCGGCACAAATCGGAGTTTCTCGGGACTGTCACCCACGAGATGCGGACCCCGCTTCACGGCATCATCGGATACACCCAAATTGCCCTCGAAAACCTGTCGTATGACGACAAACTGAACGAGACCCAACTAAAGATTGTACTCAAGAACGCCATGCAGTTGCTTGGGTTGATCAATAATATTTTGGATACGACGGCGCTCGAAGCGGGGAAGATGGACGTGAGTCTAGAGCCCGTCAATCTTAAGGATCTTGTCCACAGCGCAATCGATACGGTTCGGCCGCTCGTTTCGAAGAACAGCAATCAGTTGGAGCATCAGATCAGTGGTAAGGACATGATCGTCGTGGACAAAGCGAAGCTCCAGCAGATCCTGACCAACCTCCTCACCAATGCAGCGAAGTTTACGCATCGCGGTCACATCCTATTGAAAGCTGAAAGCACCGAAACGCAGCTGCGTATTGAGATCAGTGATACCGGCATAGGGATCCCGCACGATCAGCAGGCGCTGATATTCCAACCTTTCCGCAAGGTCGAGATCGACGACGCACATAAATATCAAGGCACTGGCCTCGACCTGGCTATTAGCCAAGCTTTTTGCCAACTCATGGGAGGGACCATCACCGTAAAGAGCAGTGTGAATGCCGGAGCCACGTTCACCGTAACGATTCCGTTACCGATTCGCTTCAAGGGAGGTCGCCACATAGACGGCGCTAGAGTTTCCGAGCGTGCTGTTTAGCAAGCGTATAAAGCCGCAGCCATCGCATATTCCTTAGGTATGCTCGGGAGGGCCGTGAGGCTATTCTAAGCGAGCCAGGTATATCAGAGCTGTTCGGCCGATAGCATGGCGCTCAACGCCATAGAGGGGGCTGGAGGGAGTGTATAAGAAATGCTGAACGAAATCTTGGACACGATAGCCGATTCGGTTAACCCTGGGCTCGCAGTCCTTGCGCTTATTTTTCCCTGGCTTAATCGAGGGGCGTTTCGCAATAAAGGCGCGGCGTGGTATTTCTGGTTACGCACCCTAATGAGTCTCGTGATCGTCTACGTCATCCTATTCGCCGACAACCGCTTTGATCTATGGCCCATGCTCGGCCTCGATTACAGTACGCATA
>JBOIEG010001258.1:0-1191 GCA_050740915.1 Gammaproteobacteria bacterium
GGCGGATGCGTCGAACACAAAAAGTGACGCATCAGGGTTCCACTTCTCCCAACCCCGCTGCCATAGTGTCGCCCATCTCAACGAAAACCGAGACGGAGGTGACGGATGCTCAGACCACAGACGTTGACCAATCATCTCCACGTACATTTGCTCGGCTGTCTAGGCATCATGCAGGACCGGCACCGCGCTCGCTGCTTCTGTCAACGTCCGTTGCAGCCCTTTGCGCGTCTCGCCCCCCTGGGACGAGGGGGTTGAGCGGAGAGCTCTACAATGATCTCGCGCGCACTGGAAGCCGAGATCTTGCGCCTGCATCACACCGAGCATTGGCCACGCAACTGCGCGTGCATCATTCCACCGTGCGCCGTGTGCTCACCCAAATCGGCGTACCGAGCGTGCAGAAGACAGCACGGCCCTCGATTGTCGAGCCCTATCTTGCGTTTATCGCCGAGACGCTTGTGAAGTTTCCTACCTTGCGCGCGAGTCGCCTCTACCCAATGGTGCGCGAACGCGGTTACCCAGGCGCTCCTGATCATTTCCGTACGATCGTGAGCCGCCTGCGCCCGCGGCCGGCCGGAGAAGCGTATCTGCGCCTACGCACGCTGCCGGGTGAACAAGCCCAAGTCGACTGGGCCCACTAAGGCCAAGCTCACCATTGGTCGCGCCGTGCGCCCCCTGATGGCCTTCGTGATGGTGCTGAGCTACTCACGCTACGTGCCTCTCGCGTTTCTACCTCAACGCCGCCATGAACAACTTCCTGCGCGGTCATGTCGAGGCCTTCGCCTTTTTCAAGGCGGTACCGCGCGTCCTGCTCTATGACAATCTCAAAAGCGCTGTACTCGAGCGGGTGGGGGAGGCGATCCGCTTTCATCCCACACTGCTTGAGCTTGCCGCTCACTACCGTTTCCAACCCCGCCCCGTGGCGGTAGCGCGGGGCAACGAAAAAGGGCGTGTCGAGCGCGCGATCCGCTTCGCCCGCGAGGCTTTCTTCGCCGCCCGCCCCTTCCGTGACCTCGACCATCTCAATGCCCAAGCGCTCACCTGGTTAGAGGCGCGCCGCCGCCGAACGGCCCTGCCCCGAAGACCGTGCCCGCACCGTCGGCGAACTCTACGCAGAGGAACATCCCCAGCTACTCGCTCTGCCAGACAACCCTTTCCCCACCGAGGAGCGTCTCGAAGTCAGCGTGCGCAAAA
>JBOIEG010001259.1:0-1299 GCA_050740915.1 Gammaproteobacteria bacterium
CGAACGCGGACGGCGGCTCAAGATCCTCCGTCACAATGGCCGGCCCGCCGATCCGACAGAAGAAGAGGAGGCCGCTCTCCTGCAAGCCCTCGAAGCCTTGAAGATCCCCAGCATGCAGGAGGGCGGCTTGAAGGACTACCTGGCGGTGTGCAAGCATACGGGGCTCTCGGCCCGGACCGTCTGGACCTTGGGGCGTCGGACCTTGGCCAGAGCGCCGCTCTGCCAGCGGGAGGACGGCTAACACAGAATCCCTTGGGAGATAGCCGTGATAGACCCAGGTCGCAACATCGACCCCACCACCCGCGCACTCGAGACCTACATCGACGCCAGCGTCGAGCAGTTGCTGCAAGCTAATACGGGCACCCCTCAGAACAGCCTTCTCTTCCTAAGTGCCTGGCATGAGGCGATGCCGGCGTTGGTCCATCTGGACCCGGTGCTCGACCCCGTGGACTCCCGGGTGTTCGCGGTCCTCTGGATCTGGGCCAAGCAGCAGGGGCGAGGCTCCACCGCTTTTCCCTCATACGATTATCTGCTCCAGCGCGCCAACATCCAATCCCGCGCGACCGTGGCCCGATCACTGGCCATCCTGCGCATCACGCGCTGGGTGACCCTCTGCCGGCGCGTACGAGACCATGGCCGGAATCGGGGCAACATCTACGCGTTGCACGACGAGCCGCTAGCGCTCGCCAGCACCCTGTACCTCGACCCCGGTTACATGGAGTTCCTGCAGAACGCACAGCGCCACCACCATGACCATGTCGGCAAGATCGCGCGGGCGTTGCTCCAAAGCCTCCGGGAATGCATCGACGAGGGGGAAGATGTGCTGGCCGCCTCGCCGCTGTCCCAGGCGAACCAGCGACTGGAAGCCCTGGCGACCATCGCGGGACAGGGGAGTGGGCATTACTTTTGGCTGCGACAAGGCGCGTTAAACGCGGAGGGGGCCTTGAACTCTGACGGAGTTCAAAAATTGAACTCAGTGGCCCCAGTTCAAAATTTGAACCCGGCTATAGGTAGTAGTAGGTATTTATATAAAAAAACTACTACAACTACAACTGATCCAGGATCTTCCGCGCGTGCGCGCGAGGAGCCGGCGGCGGAACCGAGCCTCGTATACCCGGAATCCCTCTCTCGCAATGAGCAACTCCTGTCTGGACTGTATCTCAAGGGATTCGAGCCCGAGATGCGACAGTCCTTGCTGGACGAGTTGGCCGAGAAAATCGTCTCTCAGAAAAAAACCGAGCGCCGTGTGCGCAACCCCATCGGACTCCTCGCTTGGATGTGTAAGGAAGCGAGGGCAGG
>JBOIEG010001260.1:0-1322 GCA_050740915.1 Gammaproteobacteria bacterium
ACCGATTTGCCCTCGATTTCCTGCCCCCATATAGTCCTGAACTTAACCCTATCGAGCGGGTCTGGAAGCTGACCCGGCGCCTGTGCTTACACAACCAGTATTTCCCCACTCTAGCCGACGTCGTCTCCGTCGTGGAAAAACAGTTCATGAGCTGGCACGGTGGCAACGATATACTCCGTAAGTTATGCGCAATTACTTAGGACGCTATGTATAGCTGTGATGACGTCTCCAGCAGCGACGATGGCTATCCCTCCAGGAGAGGCCGTGGCAGATACGTTCCCGCCGGCTGCTATGCCGCTTCCAGACACGGTGACTGTTGGCGACTCTCTTGGGTTTTCGGAAAGATAAAGATATCCCTGCCACATCGCACCGATCGCAATAACCAATGCTCCGCCGATAAACGCAAGCGTTTTCTGGTTGGTCGGTTTAGATAACCAGCCCCAAATGGTTATAAGGAGATTCACGAATAGGCACGAGAGAGAGTTTAAGATATGAAGTATCGAACTCCTCAGAGGCGAATGGATGGCCTTGCTTCAGGCAAGTCTGCGGACAATCCACGAGCTTCTGCAACTCCGAATGTAGTTGCTGAACAGGAGCCAGTACCAGGAGGAAGATCCTCAATCCTCCGAGGAATATGGCGATTTAAAACCAACCTTGCATCTTTTCCTCCGCTTTGCGAATCATTGTGGGCTCTGTTAGAGCAAGGATCGCTTACCCAATCGGACTTCAAAGTCAGTGCGCGGCAATCCCTCGAGCACCAGCCTGCCCTTGAAGCAATATAGCAATCCGCACGTAGTTTTCTCCGGGTAAGCAATGATCGCCCCTTGATTCGTCCGCGTGTAACCAATTGTTGCATAAAGGCTGACTTTTGCGTGCTTGCGGACTTCGCTCGGAGGGGCCCGCACGACCTGGACATAAGAACCCCAAGGAGAGAGCCGAACCGGGTCCGGAACCGGGCGATGATCCGCTCCCCGAAGTCCGCAGGAACCCTCATCACCCCCCGCAAGCCCGCAGGATACCACAAGAAAAAAGGCCAACGGAGAGTCGTTGGCCTTGGATGAATGGTGGAGGGGATGGGAATCAAACCTTCGTCCTCAGCTTGAGCAGGCCATTTTCTACTTGGCGGTGGTTCGCGAAAGCTAGGGCGCAAGCTCACACAATGAATCTGAGGCGGCTATCGAGGCTCTTCGCGGTCCGTTTGCGCGGCGGCCCTCGTCTGTACATTTCGGCCATCCTGTCCCCGAAATGCACTCGGTCTCGCCGCGACCGTCCTGCGCTCAGGCACGCTACGTCGCTATCGCTCGCGCGTGCCTTCACTCAAT
>JBOIEG010001261.1:0-1370 GCA_050740915.1 Gammaproteobacteria bacterium
CCAAGCTATCGCGTTTCTCGGCGCTAACGCTCAGCGCGCACACCCCGCACGCGACACCCAAACCGGACGCCTGCAACTGGGCTTAGAACCCGTTTTCGGTGGGCCTTAAGTACCTAACCTATGAAGCCACCTTAGATAAACGGAAACGACGGCAATGAGACAGATCCTACTGGGTAAAGCAAGTGATAGAAACATGGATTGGACTGCGCTACGCGGGATGTTCCGCTTACGGCATACGGTTTTTTACCAGCGTTTGCGCTGGGACGTAAAAAGCATTGGCGATTTGGAGCGCAATGACTACGACGAATTGGCTCCGGTTTATCTCGTCTCAAGAGACCATCAACGCAGGGTCGATGGCTGTTTGCGGCTTTTTCCCACCACCGGCTCCTATATGCTCAAAGATACTTTTCCGGAGTTGTTGCGGGGGGAAGCGGCCCCTTCCGATCCGCATGTATGGGAGCTGAGCCGCTTTACGGTCACACCGAGCTCTGGGGAGGATTGTCGGCAGGCAAGTTTGAGCAATGCGGCCTTAGATATGATGCGACGTTTGTATGAGTTCGGCAGGGAAAATGATATCCACAGCTATGTAGCGGTGATCAGCGTGTCCCTAGAACGCCTACTGCGCAGCATAGGTCTTCCCTTGCGGCGATTCGGAGACGGGAAAACGCAGCGGATCGGGACCGTGCTGTCCGTGGCCTGTTGGATACCGGTAAACGAGGAATCGCGTCGGGCTTTGTACGCGACCCTGGATGCAGAAAGGAGGGCAGCATGAAACTACTGACCATTGGAAGTAGCCCGCAGACAGCGGATTTTGGCAAGACGCTCTCGAGTGATTGCGTCACAGTGACCCACTGCAGCAATGGCAGGCAAGCACTCGAAAAGCTAAAGACCTCACTCTCTGAATACGACTGGATTTTTATCGAGGAGCGGAGTGCTTGCCTTGACCAAAGGTCCGCGCAGCAAATCGGCGAGCTGGCTCCGGATACGCCGATCAGCTTTGTCCATCATTTCGACCCCGACCGCCTGGCGGATCCCTCGCGGCCGGCGGTGCGTGCGGTCGAGCGCACTCCGGAGGGCCTGCAGATCTTGCACTGTGCGTTGCAGACTGCGAGGCGTGAGCAAAGCTTTGCGCCGGCGCGTTCCGCTAACTTCACCGAGCGTGCTTGCAGTTCGAATATCACGCGCCATGCCACGCCGCTGATCGAGATTAATCACATGAATACTAAATGCACTCAGATCCATAATTCTTTTTGGCTCCTCAGCAAAATTTGTGGGTAGTTTTCTACTTGATAGACCCCATGGAGTTAAGGGCGTCTGAGGAAAACAACGATTCTGACGCAAGTCCTACAGGCTCTGGCTGTGGATATATG
>JBOIEG010001262.1:0-7893 GCA_050740915.1 Gammaproteobacteria bacterium
CACAGCCCAACAGATTTTTTGATACCCAAAATTTCGGACCTATAGAACGTAACTTTATTCCAAGTAATGAATCAGATGCATAAATACGCCTCAGATCAGTACCCACAAATTCTGCGGAGGAGGCGGAAATATAGCTTAGAAAATGAAGTCAAAAAGCTGCAAAGCCAAGGGCATGGCGAAACGCTCAAGGGTCTTGAGGTGTGGTAGCTTTGGCCTCACACGCATACGCGAGCTTGCCGAGTCACTGGCCGGCGGAATTAAACCTTACGAGCAGTATCGGCAGCGGAACTACCGTTGAGATCTATTGGCCGCTTGCCGAGCTCAGACACCTATTGAACGGTTAAGCCGTTTTCGATCGCATACGCTGTGATCCCGGCCGTGTTACGCAGCTCGAGCTTCTTCATGGCGCTCGCCCTGTGCTTTTCGACCGTCTTAGGACTGAGCGACAGGTGCTCGGCGATCTCTCTGTTCCGATATCCTTCTGCGATGAGCTTAATCACCTCTCGCTCGCGCCGGCTCAAAATCTCCCACGACCGCGGGCCAACCTCTCGGCGCCCCCGCAGATAACCCGCAACAACCTCTTGGCAAATACCCGGGCTGAGGAAAGTCTGTCCGGACAGGCTGCTGCGTAGGGCTATGAGCAACTGATCATGGCCATCGTCTTTTAACACATAGCCGATGGCGCCTGCGTCGAGTGCTGCCCTAACGTATTCCTCCGCTTTGTGGAAAGTGAGAACGATAATCTTCGTTTCTGGAAACCGGCGCTTGATGTTCGCTATGGCCTCCACCCCATTCGTTTGGGGCATAGAAAGATCCATTATGACGACATCGACGTTCAGCGCGGCCACGGAACGCAAGGCTTCATGACCGTTTCCGGCCTGCCCTACCACCTCTAGCTTGGGGTCAGAAGCGAGCAGAGCCCGCAGTCCATCGCAAATTATCTGGTGATCATCCGCGATCAGGAGCCGAGACTTTCCGTTTACTTCCAATGCACACCCCCTCCTGCGTATTGCACTGCAACACGCTCACTGTAAAGTCTTTTGTTGCGGAAAACAAGCGCTCAATAGCGACATAACCATTATGGTGCAGATACCCCACGTAGAATGGGGCAAAAACCTTATACAAAGGTAGCATTACGAGATCCGCTTTTCGTCACCGGTCTTATGTAACATCTTCACAACAAGAGAAGAGGTGCTCGGCTACGGCTAGTGATGTTACGCTCTAAGGTTCTTATTGTAGATGACGACGATGCTTTTCGGCAGGCGATAAGCATCTTTTTACGAGAGCAGTTTTCGATAGAGATAAGGGAAGCCAGTAACTATCAAGAGGCACTGCAACAGCTCGATGGCCTCGATCTGATTTTTGTTGATATTTCACTGCCTGGAGAAAACGGTCTGGATCTTACGGCGAAGCTCAAATCTGAGCACCCCGAGTTCGTAGTCGGCATACTCACGATTCACGATTCCCCCGAATATCGCGATGCGGCTTTTGCACACGGCGCGGATTACTTTGTATCAAAAGGAGCCCCGGCAGAAAAAATCCTCGAAGTGGTGCAATCCGCCCTTACCCGTACCCACCCAAGCCGCACGCCGTTTTAGCAGCGACGGGACGCAGGCGTGCACGCTACCTCTACGATCCGAACGACCTGCCACCTAACCCTACCGCGAAATGGGGTACCACGAAGGGCAAAATAGGAAGTTTTCATACTCGATGCGCTGAGCATGTTTCTTTCTACTACCAAGTGTCGAATGTATGAAGGGTTTGGTTCCAAAAAACCCCCAATGTGGATTTTGGATCAGCAGGCACGCTTATCGAAAACCTTTTCTCCCTTGCCCGGGGCTATCTGGTGACCATCGTTGAAGATCAGCTTCAGCCTCCGCGCTGTTTGGGGGATAGAAGGTCCATGATGACGATATCAGCATTCAGAGGGGAGCCGTGCAAAACCCCACTGCAAAATACACCGCTAGGGTTGTCAAGATATCAATTTTCCCTACTTCCATCGCAAAAACGCGTTTTTTAATCTAGTACACATCCTGCTAGCGGTATATAGACATTTTTCAACTACTCAAAGACGAGGAAGCAACTTTGACACTTCAGGTTCGAGCCCATTTGGATACTTTGCATAAAGCCATTTGCGATGTCATCTGCACCTCCAGGCGCGGAGAGATGTTGGGGCTGGGAGGAACCTTCGAACGCGTCGCACAGCTTATGCGTAAGGCAACTTCCGGCGACAACAAGATCATGTTCGTCGGAAATGGTGGATCGGCCAGCATCGCCAGTCACATGGCGATCGATTTTTCGAAGAACGGAAAAATGCGGGCGCTTGCCTTCAACGATGGGGCGATGTTGACATGCCTCGGCAACGATCTCGGCTATGAACGGGTTTTTGCCGAGCAAATCGGTTTTCACGGGCGACGAGGCGATGTGCTCGTCGCCATCTCGAGTTCCGGGCGTTCCCCGAACATTCTCAGTGCGATCGAAGCCGGACGGACGGCCGAATGCTCCGTCATCACGTTTACAGGCTTTTCCTCCGACAATCCCGCTCGCAGCGCGGGCGATTACAACTTCTACATCCAGTCCCCGGAATACGGCATCGTGGAAGTGGCGCATTTGGCGCTGATCCACGCTCTTCTCGATCTCACCATCTCCGAGGCCTTGGCTGCCACCGATGAAGTGCGGCCGAAAGACTCCAAAGTCTCGGCATTGAATCCGAACACGATATCCCGCCGATCCAAGCCTCGGTCGACGGCCGCAACGATTTCGCCGGCAACGATTGAGAGAGGACAAGGGGGCATCCGCCTCGGGGGAACGGGGCTATCCGATGAACATGCGACGAACAGGACGTGAAATCCCGACCTTGCGTTGAATCATTGCGCTACTCCAGTATTAGCTGGCAATCGGTCAAGCGGGGCGCGGTATGATTATCAGCAAGACACCTTGCCGGATCAGCTTCGCGGGCGGTGGCAGCGATATCCCCAAATATTACGAGGAGTTCAGCGGCGCGGTCGTCAGTACCACGATCGACAAATACGTTTACGTGATGGTGACCCGGAAATTCGATCATCGGATCCGGGTCAGCTACTCTCACACCGAGGAGGTCGACACGGTTGAGGAAGTCGACCATCCGATCGTCCGCGAATGCCTGAAACTGTTCAACTCCTCGGGCGGCGTCGAGATCACGTCTATCGCGGACATACCTTCGCGCGGAACGGGGCTCGGCTCGTCGAGTTCTTTCGCCGTCGGCCTCCTGAACAGCCTTAGCGCGTTCGCCGGAAGGCGGGCTTCTCCCGAAACGCTCGCGAGGACGGCGAGCCGGGTCGAAATCGAAATATGCGGCAATCCGATCGGTAAACAAGATCAATATGCGGCCGCCTATGGAAGCATGAATTTTCTGATATTCGAGACCGGCGGAAACGTGAATGTCACGCCGATTGTCTGCTCGTCCCGAACCTTGCAGAAACTTCAGAACAACCTTCTCGTTTATTACACGGGGATAACCCGAAGCGCGAACGAGATCCTGGCGGAGCAGACGGCGACGATGCGCGACAATCGGGAGGCTCGCGCGGCGATGCGCCGCATGGTCCAGCTCGCTTGGAGTTTCCGAAACGAATTGGATGGCAATAGCGTCGACAACGTCGGCGAGATCCTCCACGAGGGCTGGATGATGAAGCGGTCGCTATCGCGCGGCATCACGAATTCCGACATCGATCAATGCTACGAGGTTGCCCGCCGCGCGGGGGCTTCCGGCGGTAAGCTGCTCGGAGCCGGCGGCGGTGGGTTCCTGCTGCTCTATGTGCCCGAAGAGAAGCAGGCGTCGGTCACGGCGGCCATGTCACACTTGCGGCGGCTGCCAATCAAATTCGAACGCGAGGGCAGCAAGATCGTGTTCTACAATCCAACCGATTTGGACGTGAGCGACGGCATTGAGCCGGTTGTCGAGAATAGGAAGGTGCTGCTCAGCTAGCCGCGCGCATCCTGCGTCCGGACAAACGAACACGCCGCCCCGGTCGGATGTTGGAGAAAAAATGCGTTGACGGCGCTCGTCACCGGTGCGGCCGGATTCATCGGCAGCCAAATGGTCGATCGCCTCCTCGAGCGGGAGGATTTCGTCATCGGGACCGACAATCTTGTTCGCGGCAAGAGAAAGCACCTCCTAGATGCCGACCGCACCGGCAGGTTCGTGTTCATCGAGGCCGATCTCTCGAACGCCGAGGAGATGCACCAAAAGCTCGATCCCGTCCTCGCCCGGCGTCGGGTGGACGCCATTTGGCACATGGCGGCGAATTCGGATATCGCCGCCGGCGTCGCCGATTCGTCGATCGACCTCCGCGACACTTTCATGACGACGGTCAACGCGATCGACATCGCGCGCCGCCATGGCATCCCCGCCCTGGCCTTTGCCTCAACCTCGGCGATTTATGGCGAGCTTCCGGGAGCGCTGCGGGAGGAGAGCGGCCCGCTCTTTCCGATCTCGAGCTACGGCGCCATGAAGCTCGCGGGCGAGGCGGCGCTTTGCGCCGCGCTCGGCAGCTTTCTCGGCCGAGGCGCCATCTTCCGCTTTCCGAACGTCGTCGGTCCCCGCGCCACGCACGGGGTGATTTTCGACCTACTGAACAAGTTGAAGAAGGATGCCGGGACCCTGGAAGTGTTGGGGGACGGCCGTCAGTGCAAGCCCTATATGCACACGAGCGAGCTTATCGACGCTCTGCTGTGGATTTGGGACAACGCTGACGAGAAGCTCGCCTGCTATATGATCGCGCCCTGGGACGACGGCGCCACCGTTGCCTACATCGCCGAGCAGGTGCTTAAAGCCGCGAAGCGGGATTCCGCTAAAATCCGCTATACGGGCGGGCATCGCGGCTGGGTCGGCGATGTCCCGAGCTTCCGCTATTGCACGGAGAAGCTCGCGCGCCTGGGCTGGGCACCGGGGCTCACTTCCGTCGCGGCGGTGGAGCGCGCCTGCGAGGAGGTCGCGCGCGAACTAGGCTTCTGATGCACGCCGTCATCCTGGCTGGAGGCAAGGGTGAGCGATTGGCGGTGCGCAGCGGTGGATTGCCGAAGCCGCTCGTGGACGTACTGGGAAAGCCGATGATCGAGCGTCAGATCGAGTTACTGGCACATCATCATATGGAGGAGGTCACCGTCCTTACCGGCTTCGGCGCCGAAGCAATCGCCCGGTTCTGCGGCGACGGGTCGCGCTGGAGCGTGAGGTTGTGCTGCATCGCCGAGCCGGCGCCGCTCGGGACCGCGGGCGCAGTGATCGCGGCGCTCAATCGCCTGCCGGAGCGATTTTGCGTGCTCTACGGCGACACGGTCCTAAATGTTGATCTGCCACGGCTCATGGCCGCGCATCGGAACAGCGGCGCAGGGGCGACGCTCTTTCTCCATCCCAACGACCATCCCTACGATTCCGATCTCGTCGAGATCGACGGCGTCGGCCGTATCGTCGCGTTCTATCCCTATCCCCATCCGTCCGGGGCGCTCCTACCCAATCTCGTCAATGCCGCGCTCTATGTGGTCGAGGCGGACATTCTCCGGGGCTTGCCGGTACCGCGCCAGCCGCTCGATTTCGCCAAGCACGTCTTCCCGCAGCTTCTCCGCCAAGGCGTACGGTTGCAGAGCTACCGGTCGCCGGAATACATTAAGGATGGCGGCACGCCCGAGCGTCTCGGGCGGATCGCCGCCGACATTGCCGCCGGCACCGTTCGCCGAAGCTCGCTCGAGCATGCACGGGGTGGCGTCTTTCTCGATCGCGACGGCACCATCAACGAAGATATTTCGTACATACGCTCGCCCGAGCAGCTTTCCGTGCTTCCCGGCGTCGCGGAGGCACTTCGGCTGCTGCATGGCGCGGAATATCGGATCGCGGTTATCACAAATCAGCCGGTCGTGGCCCGCGGCGAATGCACCGACGAAGATCTCGGCCGGATTCACAATCATCTCGAAACCCAGCTCGGCCGCAGCGGCGCCTTCCTCGACGCCATCTATTACTGTCCGCACCACCCGGACCGCGGCTTCGCGGGCGAGGTGCCGAAACTCAAAATCCGCTGCGATTGCCGCAAACCCGGGACGGGGCTTGTTCAACGCGCCGTCGCCGACCTCAATATCGATCTGGGCGAAAGCTGGTTCATCGGCGATACGAGCGTGGACATCGCAACCGCTGCCAACGCTAACATTCGATCGATCTTGGTTAAGACCGGCCATGCGGGCCGCGACGGAGGGCATGAAGGCGAGCCTGACTTCCAGTTTCCGAATCTTCTGCGCAGCGCCCAATTCATCGTCGAGGTCTATCCCACCCTGTCGGCTGAGACCGCGACCGTCGCCGAGCACATTCGGCCAGGCTGGGTCGTCCTGGTCGGCGGCCAGGCGCGGTCCGGGAAAAGCACCTTTGCTAAACTGCTGCAACTAGCGCTTGGCGCGCGTGGCATCGGCTGCGCCATCGTCTCGCTCGACGGATGGATACGCGAGGCGGAGAAGCAGGACAAGGCCGAGGGCTTCCGCGGACGGCACGACATAGCGGCGGCCGCCGCTGCCGTGGGCCACACGCGCGGAAGCCCAGGCGTCCACCACCTCCCGCGCTACGACCGGTTGCGCCGGCGCCGGGCGGCGCGCGACGGTCGGATCGAAGTCACGGCGGACAAAGTCCTGATCGTCGAGGGCGTCACCGCTCTCGTCGCCCCGGAAATCGGCGCGATGGGCAACCTCCGGATCGCTGTGACCTGCGACGAGGCCCTGCGGCAAAAACGCTTGGCGGCGGATTATCGCGCCCGCGGGTTCGGCGAGACGGCGATCGCCGACCTGCTCATGGACCGCCTTGACGACGAATACGGGCTCGTGAGGCAAGGTGATGACACCGCCGATTGTACGGTCCGCATCGCCTGGGCCGATTGAATCCCCTGGGGATCTCGCCTACCGGAGAGAGCGCTAGTACGCGCCCCGGAGTTTTAAGATCGTTAAGGCCGTCTCGAAGAGGATCTTCAGGTCGATGGAAAACGACATCTTGTCCAAATAGATACCGTCGATGGCGACTCGATCTTCGTACGATACATCGTTGCGGCCCGAAATCTGCCAAAGGCCTGTAATTCCCGGACGGATGCTGTTGCGTCTGCGGAGCATCTCGGTTCCGCCATATTTCAGATAAAACGCCTCCTCCTCCTTCCGGATCGGTCTCGGACCGACGAGAGACATTTCTCCCTTGAGCGCGTTCCAGAGTTGCGGAAGCTCGTTGATGCTGGTTCGGCGCAGGAAGGTTCCAATTCCAGGAAGAATTCGCGGATCCTTCCTGAGCTTGACCGCGCTTTCCCATTCCTGGCGCGCCGCTAGGTCCTGCTGCAAGAGACGGGACAGTGCGAGGTCGGCGTCCTTGACCATGGTGGAGAATTTCCACATGCGGAACTGGCGTCCACCTCGGCCGACAACCTCGATGCCAACAAGAACGGAGACCTCGGGATAACGTGCCCGCAGGACCAAGGCAATAATGAGAAACAGCGGCAAAAACAAAACCAGCGCGACCAAGGAAAAGGTAATGTCGAATATTCTTTTGGCCTCGAAATAGCCTCTCCTCGGTTGTCGGTCCGATTTCCCGAAACCTTTAATGGGAAGGAGATCCCGTCGCATGCCGAAATTCCGCGTGCAAATCCTACAACTTGTCTCACCCCGCCAAATTAACGCGGCGTTTATCTTGAGCGTAGCGAATGGGCAGCGCATTTGGCGTGCGGCGGCTTGATGCCGCTTTCAAGCTGCAAATGGGTTCCCCGTGCGCAACTATTCTTTTTGGCTCCTCAGCAAAATTTGTGGGTAGTTTTCTACTTGATAGACCCCATGGAGTTAAGGGCGTCTGAGGAAAACAACGATTCTGACGCAAGTCCTACAGGCTCTGGCTGTGGATATATG
>JBOIEG010001263.1:0-9074 GCA_050740915.1 Gammaproteobacteria bacterium
TGGACACAGCGTGCGTATTGTGCTCGCGGAAAAAGATATCAACTTCGATATCAGCTATGTTGATCCCGACAATCCCCCCGAAGATCTGAGAGATCTGAACCCTTATAATTCGGCAGTCACCTTGATCGATCGCGAGTTAGTACTATACGACGCGCAGATAATCATGGAGTATTTGGATGAGCGGTTTCCTCATCCCCCACTCATGCCCGTTGATCCCGTAACCCGCGCCAATAACCGCCAGTTGCGGATGCGGCTGATGCTTGATCTATACGGACTGGTCGAAGATTTGCACAGCGAGAACGATATTGCGGCCGCCAACGCCCGCAAGGCGTTTAAAGATAATCTTACTGCCGTTGCAGCGGTGTTTGCCCGTAACGAGTATTTCCTGTCGGATGAGTTTTCTTTGCTGGACTGTTGTCTCGCCCCGCTGCTGTGGCGGCTTGAGCTTTACGGGGTCAAGCTCCCGTTGCAGGCGAAACCGATCACCCAGTACGGGGAACGGGTGTTTTCCCGTCCCGCGTTTAGGGCGAGCCTATCGCCCGAGGAACGGGAACTTGCCGATCCCTAGCGTGGGTCACGCTGCCAGCGTTTTTTTGACAGAACAGGGCCATTGAAGAAAGCGAACTGAGAGCTTGTGAAAAAATCGTCGTGAGCGAAGGGAGATCGCGTTCCGCCGGAGCACAGGACCGTTTCGTCGGGAACGAAACGGAGCGCAGCCCCGAAGGGGCGAGTCTCACGGATGAGACGAGCAACCGGAGTGTATATTGAGTTACATGAGGATCCCGAGCACCGCCGGAACGCGAGATCCCAAGCGCAACAGATTTTTTCACAAACTCTGACCGCAAGCGGCAAGCGATGGAACTGTCCTCAACGAAGCCCTATTTCATTCGCGCTCTGTATGAATGGATGGTCGATAACCGTCTGACACCGCATTTAATCGTGGACACGAGAACGAGAGGGGTTGCCGTCCTAAAACACTATGTGGAGGACGACAGGATCGTGCTCAACATCGCTCCTTCCGCGGCGCGTGATCTACACATTGGGAACGAGTTACTGAGCTTTAAGGCACGGTTCCGTGGAGCCGTTTTCGACATCCGTGTGCCGGTCCAGGCCGTGGAAGCGATATATGCCAAAGAGACAAACAGCGGGATGGCGTTTCCTTCTGATGATGCGCTATTGCATCATCCTCCCGAGCCATCAGGGCCAACGCCGAGCAAAAAACCGCAGCTGAAAGTGATCAAGTAGCGTCCAAACCAAACGATGATCGAGATCATGGAAGGCGACATCACCTCGCTGGTGGTAGACGCTATCGTAAACGCGGCGAACACGACACTGCTCGGTGGAGGGGGGTTGACGGGGCCATTCATCGAGCCGCGGGACCGCAACTCCTGGAGGCATGCCGAGCGCTTGGAGGCTGCCCGATCGGCGATGCCAAGATCACAGCGGGATTCAAACTGCCAGCGAAATCGGTGATCCATACCATGGGTCCGATTTGGCGAGGTGGCTCCCACGGCGAGGCGGGGTTACTCGCCGCGTGCTATCGTCACTCCTTTGAGCTCGCTTTAGAGCACCGCGTTCAGTCCATCGCGTTTCCCTGCATCAGCACCGGGGCTTATGGATACCCGCCGAATGAAGCCGCCGAGATCGCCATCGCGGTTATGAGGCAATACCAGGCAAGGCGAGTGCGTATCATCGCCTGTTGTTTTAGCCCGCGAGATGCAGCGCTCTACAGGGCAGGAATCGTTTCCGACTGAAGGACAATTTCATTGGTTTAGTTCTTGTCTTCACAAGCGGGGGCCGAACCGCGCAACGTACCCCACACATGCCGACGCCTTAGAGGTTCCAGTCAACCGACTTTTCTTTTGAGGGCTGTGAATGACCGAAATCGAGACAAAGCGGTCACTCGAGTCCCACTGAAGCTGACACTCGACATCCGGCGGCTTCGGGCTAAGCCGAAACAGAGTTTAGTGGCAACCGCACGAACGGTCGAGCGGCCCCCTCCAGCCGGTCAACAACTGTCACACCAACGAGCGCGCATTACCCCAGCCTGCCGTGCGTCCTACATCCTCGATCGTCGAGATGGCGTGTCGCTCGGATGGAACAGGCGCAATCCAGGAATCGGGGCCGAACGGTTCCCCAAATCTCCGACAGTACTCCCACGTACGTCAGACGCACCATGCAAGCAAAAGCGGGTAAACTTCCGCCTTCAGATGGGTATCAGAAAAGGGCAAGATGGGCATCGTTTGGTTGACGATTTGGGCAGCGCTCTGGGTCCTGCTGAGCTGGCGCTCACGTGCGCTGCTCGGACGGATCCCACCCCTGCCCCACGCCACGGCGAGCACAGCTCGGGAGCAGGTACCGCGCCTCTCCGTCATTGTCCCGGCCCGGAATGAGGCGGCCACTGTGGAGAGGGCGATGCGCTCGCTCTTGGAGCAGAGTTATCCCCAGATGCAGATCATCGCCATCAACGATCACTCCACGGATGAAACCGGTGTGATCTTAGACCGTCTCGCCACGGGTGCCCCGAGGCTGCGAGTCCTCCACAACCCGATCCTGCCTCCCGGATGGCTCGGAAAACCGAACGCCCAGCACCGAGGCGTCCAGCATGCCTGTGGGGAATGGCTGGTGTTCACCGATGCCGATATCGTTTTTAAACCCGAGAGCCTGGAGCGCGCCGTGACCGCGGCGACCGAGAGGGACATCGAGGGCCTTAGTTTCCTGCCCCAACTCGATTGCGAGCTTTGGGCGGAAGCGGCCCAGATGCCCTGGTTGGTGCCCCTGGGCGTGTTCAGCCTGCGTCCGCACGAGTCCAATCGCGAACGGGGAATGGGGTTCGCCGCTGGGGCCTTTATCTTGATAAGGCGTACCGCCTACGAGGCTATCGGGGGGCACCAGACACTGAGAAGCGCAGTGTTAGACGATGTGGAGTTGGGCCGCCGGGTAAAAGAGCACGGCTTCCGTTTCCACGTGTATGAGGGCCATGATGCGGCTCGCGTCACCATGTACCGAAGCCTCCGTGAGTATTTTTTCGGTATGGTGAAGAATATCTCTTACGTGGTGGGCGGGAGGCATGGCCAACCCCTGCTAGCGCCCCTGTTCGCCTTGCCGTTCGCCGCCCTCGTGTCGCTGCCCGTGTTGATGGTCGGGTATGCGTCGGCCCTAAGCGATTGGCCTCTGCTCGCCGCAGGCACCGTGGCTTATCTGCTGCCCGTCGCGCTCGCTCTAGCGCCCCTACCTATGGTAAAACTGTCCCGCTGGCACTTGTTTCTTTATCCGTTCCCGGTGTGGCTCTTGCTTGGGGCCGCCATCGTGGCCTCGTATTATCGCATTACGCGCGAGAGCGTCCTCTGGCGTGGCCGCGAAGTCGTAATCCGCCCATCTCAACAACGGCCGAGCATTGATTAACACACCATGGAAGCGGTAGAGATCCTCATCCGTAAGCGATAAAACGTTCGTAGTGCTACGCTGTGTTCCTCCTTTGACTGAGCCGAAACGCGTTATTGCTTCAGATCAGGGTTGGCGGGCTCGCCTGGAGCTGGGTTTCGAGAAACGCGATGGGCGCACGATTCTCTCCAGGCGCAGCCACGAAGGGCCGTTGTTGGTGCAAAAGCCACTTTATCCTGAACAAGGCGTCTGCCATGTCTATCTGCTGCACCCACCGGGTGGGGTGGTGGGAGGCGACCAGCTCGCGGTGAATATCTATGTGGCGAGCGGGGCGCACGCATTGATCACTACGCCTGCTGCCAGCAAGTTTTACCGCTCGCTCGGGCCTTTGTCCGTGCAGCGGCAAACCATCAAGCTCGACGGCGGTACCGCGGAATGGCTACCACAAGAGAGCATCGTGTTTCCCCAATGCCGGGCTGAACTGACGACCCGGGTGATGCTCTCGGGGGACGCCCGCTTCATCGGTTGGGAGGTGATATGCCTTGGGAGGCCGGCGGCTGAGGAAACCTTTAGTGGGGGCCTTTTCCGTGCGTGCTTGGAACTGTGGGGCGAGGGCCTACCGTTACTCCTCGAACGCGCTCAATTGCTGGGCAAAAGCGCGGCCCTGTCTGCCCCCTGGGGACTCGCCGCTCGGCCCGTGTGGGGTACCCTAGTGGCGTTTCCAGCCACCGCGAAGGTGCTTGAAGTCGTACGCGCAACAGTGCATCGGGCAGAGCCGGATTTGTTTAGCGCCACTATTCTCGATAAGCGGTTGGTCTGTCGCTTTCTGGGTGGTACAACGGAAGCTGCGCGGGCCTGCTTTACATGCACATGGGGGGTGATTCGACCGATCATTATCGGCCGCGCCGCATGTCCGCCGCGCATTTGGCAGACTTGAGGCAAACGCCACTAAATTTAAGGGCACTTCGTTAAATTCGAAGTGCCCTTAAAAGGGGCCACGCGGTGGATGCCATTTTGCCAAACGCCAGCCCTTCTGGGAGGCACGCTTCATTCTTCTCATGCCTTTCCGACCATCGCCACGGGAGGTGACATCGTAGGTCAGGAAGCCAATTCAGAGACACGTGTTCATGGAGCGAGAGTTTACGAACAACCGATTGATTTCGACTCCTACCCATCGAGCTACGGCATACAGCGGCGCTCGGTTGTGGTAAAGGCCAGTTCCGTGATTTCGTTGAGGCACGTGCCCTACAAGAAAACGGCTCATTTTTCGGTGCCATCCAGGACGTGAACCAGCGCCATCGCGGGAGACATCACCTGCATATCCTGGAGAACCTTGCCGTACAAATGGCCGAAATGAGTACGGTCTCCAGTGACCAGCAAGTTCGCCCGTGCTTGCACTGCCGCGGCAAGAATGGGCGCGTCTTTTCGCGGTAGCCTCTGTTCGGTCACCCACGCAATGCGCTCGGGCAGTGCCTCGGCAACTGCCGACAGCAGCGGTACTAAGCGTTGGAGATCTCCCGTCCGATCGGGATATTTGATGTGAATGTTGCGCTGCGCTTCCTCTAAGGCATACCTCGAAGTGACAAGCGCTCAGCGTCTTTTCTCAGCCAATCGGAAAATGCCGTGTGCGTTGCCTGTGGAATTGTGGGCCGCTGAGAAGATGACGTTGGCGTCCAAAAACAACCGCATTTACCGCCGCAGAGCCTTGGTCAACCGGGCGGCGGTTTTGTGGGATCCATGCGATCGGCTTCGTCGAACTCTCGAATGCGTTCGTCGCTGTAGATTTCTAGCGGGTAGATGCCGGCCGGGCGCAGTAGGATTGCGCTGTCCGGGTTGGTTTCCACCAACATCGGGGTGTCCTCTCCCAGCCCCAGCCTTTTCAGCACGGCCTTCGGAATAGACACTTGGCCTTTCTTGCCGAGTTTTACCACTTGCATGAAGCAAGTATACCAGAATCCGGGAGGCCGGATTTATAACCATTGGCCTACGGCCTCATCCGCAACGAGTTCTTTACTTTATAGATTCCGCAGATGGACTTTCGCGCAAATGTAACAAGGAGGCCATCGATGATACAGTTTCGCTTATGTCTCACACCGATCCCAGGATCCGTGATTTCGTTGAGGCACGCGCCCAACCGACGGTGGTGCGGCTGCAGGATCTTCAGTCCGAGCATCCCGAGTGGTTGAGCGAGAGCTTTATTTTAACCGCAGAAGTGCGCGGACACTTGGAGGTTCTGAGCCGCTTGCTCGCCGGCCGGCGAGGCAGTGGCGTGTTCTTGTTGGGACAGTACGGGGCGGGCAAGTCGCACCTGCTCGCCTACCTCGCGCAGTCCTTCGGTCGACTGCTGCCCGATCCCCCAGACCTCACGCCGATCTCGCTGGTCAACTTCAGCGCCAGCAACCGCCTGGAGGACATCGTTTGCGCGGCACTAGGCATGGAGGCCCAGAGCGGTGACCGCAGATCCCTGTGGGATGCCCTGCTCGCGAGACACCCAAAGGGCTTGTTGTTGCTGGTAGACGAGCTGTCGGAATTCCTGCGTTCGAAATCCGATCCCCAGACCTTCAATGAGGATATCCGCTTCCTGCAGTTCCTCGGCGAGTGGGTGCAGGACAGGCCTTGCTGGCTGGTCGCCGCGATGCAAGAGGGGATCGAGCATGCCGGGGAGCTCGAATACGATCTCTACCGCAAGATCAAGGATCGCTACCCGCTGCGCTTGTTGCTGACGCCAGTGCATATCGAAGAGCTGATCGCCGATGGGATCCTGATTAAGAAGCCCGGTTACGGGGCGGCGATCGAGAGGCTGCTGGTGAGGCTGCGGGAGCTCCACGGCAAAGCCGGCCTCGATTTCGAGACGCTGCGCGCGATCTACCCCTTGCATCCCGCGACGCTGACTCTGCTGGAGGAAGTCCGCGATCGTTTCTCCAAGGCGCGTGGGGTCGTGGACTTCACCGTCACCCAGTTGCGCGGCGACGTCGGGCGTCGCGTGACGCCTTTTCTGGATCGACCCTGGGGGGATCTGGTCACGCCCGATGCCATCGTCGATCACTTTCGCGACCTGCTCGAACTGCAGCCCGAGTTTCTTGCCCTCGCCCAGCAGCTGTTTCCCTGGTACCGGCGTCATCTGGAGGAGCTTTTTGAGCCAGCGGCACTGCGCGAGCTGGCCGAGCGCTTGCTGAAGCTATTGGTGCTAACGCATCTCTCACCCGCCCGCGATGGCCTGACGGCGAAACAAGCCGCGAGCTGGCTCTTGTTCGCCGCCTCCAGCCTGCAGCCCGAGCGCAACGAGCAGATCATCGCGCGCGCCCTTTCCGTGCTTGCCGAACGGGGCCGGTATGTAACGGCCCGAGAAGGGCGCTATGCGCTAAATCTGCGCGAGGACAGTCGGGCCACGCTGGATCGCTTGCTTGCCCGTGAGGTGGCAGCCCTCAAGGGCCAAGGCGCCATGGTGCTGGAGACGCTGCTGCCTCTGCTGCCACCCGACGGCTTTAATCCACTCGCCTTGCCGCGCGAGACTTGGCTGCACCGGCAGCTGCTTTGGCATTTTCACGAGCGCAGTTATGGTGTCTGGTTGGGCGACGGCAGCCTACCTGCGCCTCCCGAGGGGATCTCCCTGTGCCTGCGCCTACCCTGGGGTGAGCGGAGACCGGCCCCCGGCCTTTACACCGTGCAACCGGCCCCCGTGAATGTGAGCGACGAACTGGTCGAATTCGCAGCCCTCGCGCGACTGAAGGATCGACCGGGAAACCCAGAGCTTTCCGAGCGGATGGAGGCGCTGATCAAGGCACGGATCCCTCTGGTATCCCAGGTCATGCGCTCCGCTTGGACCGAGGCGTGCCTCATGGCGCCCGACGGGACGAGCGAACCGGTCCCCCGGATCGATGCCAAGACAGCGCTCGCTGATTGGTTGCAAAACCTCGCGCTGCGTGTTTTGCGGCGCAGCTATCCCGGTTTCGAGCGCTACGCCCCTGCTCATGGGCCGCTGCCCAAAGAGGCCTGGTTGCGCTTCATGCGCTTCGCCGCGCGCGAGGATATCGGTGCCGAGGAAGCCGAGGACTACGTGAAGCTCATCCGCGAAGCCTATCTCGTGCCCATGGGACTGATGCGGCGCAAGGGACGAGCTTACGTAACGGCGAGCAATCTGGAGCGCCATGAGCTCGTTCGTCTAATCACGCCACTGCTCGAGCATAACCCGACGCCCAAGACCGTGCACGAGTCTCTGGCGCAGCCCATCTACGGTTTAGTGAGCGATCAGATCAATCTGTTGCTGGTGTTTTTGCTGCTGCAAGGCGAGATCGATATTTTGAAAGAGTGCAAGTCGTA
Organism: Gammaproteobacteria bacterium; assembly: GCA_050740915.1. GTDB lineage: Bacteria > Pseudomonadota > Gammaproteobacteria > JBOHHR01 > JBOHHR01 > JBOHHR01. The sequence goes on from JBOIEG010001263.1 coordinate 7,705, forward strand.
TCGGGAAATCTTCGAGACCTTGCCCAATCCCCTGCTCTATGACCGCATCATCCCGGCGCACGCCCTCAACGCCGAACAACTTAACGCGCTAGAGAGCTTGTGCCAGGGACTGCAGATCCGAACCCCGGCGCATTGGAGCGTCCTCACCCAGCGGCGTTGTGCCAGCCAGCTTGCCGAAGCGCTACGTGCCCACGGCGAGCGCTTGCAAGCGCTGCAAAAGCAATTGCAAGGCTTGGAGCAGGGCAAGCGCCTGGCCGAGAGGCTTGCCGCGCATATCGAACGTTGCGGGGCTTTGGATAAAGGGGCACACGCACTACAAGGCTTGGAGCAGTTCCTCTATGAGATCGGTTCTGTCTCGGGCTTCTTGGACCAGGCGCGAGAATACGAGGCGCTGCCACAGCGGTTGCAACAGCTGCTCGGGGAAACCCAGCGTTATCTGCATCTGTTTCGCCACCCGGCGCTCGTACGCGCCACACAGAGGGCCGGCGAATTCGAGCCGGGTGAGCCGCCTGGACTCGATGAGCCGCAAGACATCCAGCACTGGCTGCGTCAGGCGGAGCGCGCGTATCGCTCGTACAAAGATAACTACCGCGAGAGGCACGAGCGATGGTGGCGCACACTCAGAGAGCACCCTCCGTGGCAATGGCATGCTCCCGAGCTCGCCGCCAGTCGCCATCTAGGGATAGGGGAGTTGCTGGGGGAACTTGAGCAGTGCCGCCGCGAAGCGACAAGACTATCCTGCAGCGCTCTGGTGGACTTGGATTATCAGCCCCAGTGCAGCTGTGGCTTCGACGGCGATACGGCACCCATCGCCGCCCAGGTGGAACGCTTCGAGCGTCTGCGCGCATCGATTGAGACCCAGCTGCGGCTGTTTTTTCAGCAGGATACCGTCAAGGCACGGCTGCGCGACTGGCAACGCGAGGGGATAGAGCCCAATAGCGGCACTCTTTCCTATCTCGAGGGCCAGGATCCTTATCCAGAGGTGCGCGATGTGGCGAGCCTCGATCGCTACCTCAGTGGTCTCGAGTTGACGGCCGAGTTGGATCTTGCCCCCCTGGTCGAGTTGCTGCGAAAGCACGTATGGGAGCGCAAGAGCCTATTGGCGGCCATCGAGCAAGAGCTCGCTCGGCAGGGGGATAAGCGGTTGCGATTCACCGGTGGTCTGGGCGAGGGGATCCCTCCAGCGCTCAGCGAATGGTGCGCGCAACAGTGCCTTAGATATGGAATGCCCTTGCCGCCGGGGCTAGGAGCCTGTCGGACTTAAGGCGGAACTTTTTATGTGCAAACCGATCGGATCGGCAATGGATTCAATGAGCGAGCGTGCATGAGCCACTTCCGTCAATGCGATCGTGACACACCCTACCTGCTGC
>JBOIEG010001264.1:0-3287 GCA_050740915.1 Gammaproteobacteria bacterium
GGAAAACATCGCAGGTTCGCAGATGAGGCCACTCAGCTCAAATCGAGACCAGCCAGAAAGATGAATTATCTATTCTCCATCAAATCGTTACCGCGCTTCCAGCACTCAACGTTGGGACAGCAGTGATCACGCATATAGGTTAAAGCTTCTGGGTTTTCATAAGCCCAATATAGCCAGTAGCACCCATCCACTGAGAACCACGTGAAGAACAGCATTAGGGGAAAGTATTGCCAACGCCTTTCCAATATCACCCGTATTGACCACGGCGCTGTTAAATAGGTACATGTAGCCATGATCAAACTAATCGGTATATCCCAATCCATAGCCGCCATGCTTGCTGAAAAACACCGCGACCGGTCCGGATGGTTGCATGAACTCACCCCGGGCATGTGCTAAACATTACCGCGGACGAAGAAATCCCACGCGACGAGGACATGCCTACGTCTATTACCGCCTCCATCCTCTATAACCTCGTCGCCTGCCCACACCGGGTGACGATGGACGCATTCGCAGATCTCGCCGAGCGCGATCCGCACCCTTCCAGTGCCGCATCCATCGAATGGTACGACCGCTGGACCACCCAAAGAGAGCCGAAGCTCAAAGAGCGCATCCTCGCCTACAACGAGGATGACTGCCGTGCCACACGGGTGCTGCTCGATGCGATCAGGGGTTTGTCCGTGCCGGTGGGTTAAGGTCGCAGCGCCCGGTTCCCGCTGTTCTCATGGTCCACCCAGCACCTTCATCGCCGCTGTTTTCGGATCCCCGTAAAAGATTGGGTCGACATGCTCCATGATGTCGGCGCTCACATCGAGGAAATTCCTTTTATTCTCGATAGGGATTAGCGCGCGCTTGGCGCCGTTGTCCATCGCGACCTGTAATGGCTCGACTAGAGATCGAAGTGGCTTGATGTTTCCTTGAACGCTCATGTCCCCTAGGACAAGGAGCGCAGGGCTCACAGGACCTTTTCGGATCGCCGAGTAGGCTGCGACGAAGAAGGCGACCCCAAGCTCGGTCTCGAGGTGGTTATTCAGTAGATCGATGACCTCAACGTGAAGATCTGAACTATCGAGGTCTCGCGCGATGCCAAGCTCGCTCTTCTTCGCTAGGACGTAGCTGAATGCTCGCTGGATGGATTCTTTGATCGTTCCAATGACGCCGCCCGCCATCTTAAGCTTCCCTGTGCCGCCAGACACGGATACCTCGAGCCTGTAGAGACCGACAGTGCCGTCAGCCGTCACTCCAGACGTATAGACAGTCCCAGGCGGAAGCGGATCCGCCGAGATAAGATCACGGCCGCCTTGCTCCGGGACACCTACGAATCGCTCCTCGCCGGTTTCCTGCAGCGTGTAGCTGAAGGACGTATGATAGTATTCAAAGGCCCCCATCTTTTTGAGCTGCTCCTTGACACGGCGGCGACCTTCCAATGCCAATTCTAGGATCTCCCCGAGCTCATCCCTGGCTATCTCACCATGGGGAAAAATAATTTTCATGAGTCCCGAGACAGTCTTACGGACTGCCTTGCGGTCGCGGGCGTTGAGGTGGGACCCCAGGGAGAAATATCGGTCGGTGATCTCCGTGAAGTTGTGCTTCCGCATCTCGCGGAGCGCTTCGGCCAGATAGTCGACCACGAACCCATAGTGGTTGGTGAAAAGCTCGTTGCGCATCTTCGGGATCTCCCAACCGGGGAGATAGAAGTGCAAGCGATCGATGAACGCCATATCATCGCGGATCGCTTCTGGCATCGGTGCAAAGAGGTGCCCCATCTGCACCATCACGTCGACGGGCTGGTTGGTATTGCCGAACATCGCAATGCTCGCATCACCCGATGCCGCCTCTTGCCCCCGCTGGAAGGTGCCCGACTCGCAATAGGTCTTCATGGTCGTGATGACCTCCTTGGGCATCTTCTGCAGATCGGCGACCTCATCGAACCCAACGACGTCCCAGATCTGCACCATCCCTTTCTGCCGCCCACCCATATGCCCAAAGAGATTAGCCACGGTGCTTGGGCCCGTGAGCAAGGCTGTGTAGGGTGAAATCTCTTGGATCACATAGCTCTTTCCCGTGCCGCGTGGGCCAAGCTCGACGAGGTTGTAGTTGCGCTCAGCGAGAGGGATGAGACGCACCAGGAATTGAAGCTTTAGCCTCCGCGCCATCTCGCCAGGCTCATATCCCATACTTCTGACCATCAGATCGATCCACTCGTCGGTGCTAAACTCCCGGCGAACGCGGCGATAGTCCTCCAGATCGAAGGTCGCGATCTGGATGGGCGTCAGTCTGTCGATCCAGAACGGATATTTGCCCTTGGCTTCTTCGTCATATTCAAAGCGAAGATCGAGCTGCGCCCAGACGCCACCGGTGAGGAGCCGTTCATAGTCGCGTACGTAATGCGTAGGGACATGCAGAAACTTGTTCCCAAAGTTGACCGCCTCGGCCCAATAATCCGAATCGACCAGCCGGACCTTTACCTTGTCGATGAAGCTGTGTCTCCCGTTCTCCTTGACTTTGCTCTGCGCTTTGACTGACTCATCCGGACGGATGTAGTTATTGGCAAGTGTGTCGTTGACCACTTGCATCCCCATCTGAATGGACACCTCATCCGAAGACGCACAGTATTTTCCGAGCAGGAACTCGAGCACGAAGACCGGCACGTTCGCGCCCACCTTAACCTTTCGAACGAGATCCTTGCGGACGACTTTGCCGGCAAAAAGCCGATTCACCTTGTCGTCGAGGGCATCCCGCGCCGGAGCGGCTTCGTTATTCATGAATTCATACTCCCAATCGAACCGGAATATCGGGAGAACGATAGAGCTCAGCATCCGTCGCCGGGTCCTGAACGACTACGCGTACCGACCCCACGCTTTCATCGCTGAGCAGCAGCGCCACTGTCACTGGCTTTCCTGTTTCCAGCTTCACGCAGCCGCTCGCACGGTCCAAATCCGCTTCGATGGCCATTCCCGCTGCACCGACCTGCTTCCCGGTTGACACCAGCATCGGGCGGACAATCATCGTGCTCGAGAACAGCGAAAGATTCTGGCCACCGAGCAGTAAGCTGATGCTGAAGATGCGATTCGTGACCAGTTCTGGAAGACCCGTGACGGTGATGGGTCCCGGTGCGGGTTGGGCTGGAGCATGTGCCTTGAGCCGCGCCGTCAGCACGGGCAGGATGATCTCTTGCAACGAGGTGCCGCCATGGTGGAACGCGAGGTCGCCACCCGCCTTGAAGACACCACAGCCGTTTGGGAACACGAATTCGAGATCAGAACGGTACCCAAGCGCAGCGGCAGACA
>JBOIEG010001265.1:0-2022 GCA_050740915.1 Gammaproteobacteria bacterium
CACAGTTGCACGGTGGGCCGGCTTACGCCGAGTTCTTCGGCGATCGACACATTGTTCTGACCCGCCAGGGCGCCCAAGATAATCCGGCAGCGCAGCGCCACCTGTTGCGGAGTTCCGTGTGCGGATCCTCATGTCTCCAGCTGCGTGCGTTCAGCCGGCTACAACTTGATCGCCACGCTGGTGTTCGGCATGAGCGAGACCATAGCAATCACTGGAAAGTCTGTAAAGTTATTTAAGGGACACTACACTAGATGAACTGCTATCACGGGCATCAGAAGTTCGTATAACGTTATAGCGCACTGCGTAAAAGTGTTGATATATGAAGAGATTATTGGCCGTCTTACTCATGGGCTAGGTAACGTAAGAGCGGACATAACATCAAAATGTTAGGCCCATTTATACGCATTCTTTCTTCACAAAATATAATAACTTACGCCATTGTCAAATCGATTTGACAGCCGTGCCAAACTTTACCTGAATCAAATCGATAGCCCTCTCCGGCCAAATCGTTCGTTTAGCCACACGAATATGGTAATCGGCCTGTGCGACCGCTTTCTAACTGGAACGTCACCGCTAGGAGCCTGTCGGACTTAAGGCGGAACTTTTGATGTGCAAACCGATCGGATCGGCAACGGATTCAATGAGCGAGCATGCATGAGCCACTTCCGTCAATGCGATCGTGACACACCCTATCTGCTGCCGCCTTCGGTTGATGAGTGGCTGCCGAAGGACCACCTGGCCCGTTTTGTCGTGGACATTGTCGAGCAGTTGGACCTCTCGGCACTGACCCGCCAATACCGCGGTGCAGGCTCGGCTGTATCACCCGGGAATGCTGGTGGCGCTGCTCATCTACGGTTATGCCACGGGTACCTATTCGAGCCGACGTATCGAGCAGGCGACCCCGGATCAAGTCCGGGGCAGGCTCTACGAGTCGCTGGCGTTTCGCTACATTGCCGCCAACACCCATCCCGACCACGACACGCTGTGCGCGTTTCGCACGCGTTTTCTGCGGGACATCGAGCAGCTGTTCGTGCCGGTGCTGGGTATTGCCCAGCAGATGAAACTGTTGAAGCTGGGGACGGTGGCCTTGGATGGGACCAAGATCCACGCCAATGCCTCGCGCCACGGCGCGCTGCCCTATGGGCATGCCGAGAAGATTGAGGCGCAGCTCGCCGCCGAGGTGAAGGAGCTGCTGGCGCGTGCCGAGGTTGCCGATGCCGAACCGCTGCCCCGAGGGGCTGAACGTTCCCGAGGAGTTGGCGCGGCGTGAGGCTCGGTTGCAAGCCATTGGTGAGGCGAAGGCCGAGATCGAGGCGCGCGCCGCCGAGCGCTTTGCCCACGAGCAGGCCGAGTATGAAGCGAAGCGCAAGGTGCGCGAGGAACAAACCCAACGGAGCGGTAAGAAACCGCGCGGCGGTCCCCCGACACCGCCCACGCCCGGCCCACGTGCCGAGGATCAGGTCAATCTCACCGATCCCGACTCGCGCATTATGCCGGCACCGCCCGGTGCTTTTTAGCAGAGCTACAACGCGCAAGCGGCCGTCGATACCAACACGATGCTGGTGGTCGCCACCGAGCTGACGCAAGCGGCCAACGATAAGCAGCAGGTCGCGCCGATGCTCCAGAGGCTGGGTGCCTTGCCCGAGGAACTGGGCGAGGTCACGCAGTTGTTGGCCGACGCCGGCTACTTCAGTGAGGCCAACGTGACCACCTGTGTGGATGCGCAGATCGAGCCCTTGCTTGCGGCGGGACGCGAGTCGCATCACCTGCCTTGCCAAGAGCGCTTCAGCGAGCCACCGCCGCTGGCTGAGTCGGCCGATGCGGTCGAACGGATGCGGCATCGGCTGAAGACCCGTGCCGGGCGCGCTGTACGGCAAGCGTAAGCACACGGTGGAACCGGTATTCGGCATCATCAAGGCGGTGATGCGGTTCCGGCAGTTTCTGCTGCGTGGCGTTGAAGCCGTACGGGGAGAGTGGTCGTTGGTGACGATGGCGTGGAACCTCCGCCGGATGGCGGTGCTG
>JBOIEG010001266.1:0-18881 GCA_050740915.1 Gammaproteobacteria bacterium
AAGTGTTCGAGACCATAGACGCCATGGTTGATCGCTTATGCTACTTGGCTCGCGCGGGTGATCATATTCTCATCATGAGCAACGGCAGCTTCGGCGGGATCCACCAAAAGCTGATCGCGAGATTGAAGCAACGTGTCTAGGTGTTGGCATGGCGGGGCCATACAGGATGATCGCACAAGGTTACGCAGAGGTCCCGCACCGCTGTTGAAGGGCAATGGCTGAGCCCGGGTACGCGAGCCCACCTCGGCGACCGGTTGAGGATCGACGAACAGCGGGGTTCTTCCTACACTCCATGGAAATTAACGTACTATCGTTGTTGAGGTGGCTTCTATGCTTTCCCATGAAGCGATTGGAAAAGGCTATCAGCGCGCCGTATCAATCTTCACCCTGTTTGTATTGTCAATGCAAACCTACGTGAGCGTGGTACCGGGAGGAGACGATTTCTGGCCGTTTATCGATTACCCTATGTACCAGCATAAACATCGCGAAGGACAGCGAGTCGATGTTGGGCATTCTGTTTATGCCACGTTAGCTGATGGCAGTGAAGTAAAGATAGGTCCCGCCGATGTGGGCACCACACATTTTAAGTTTCAAGGGCATGTGGCAAAAGCCTTGGTCCATGGCAGGGAGAATAGTTGGAAGCCGCTTCTACAGCGGTACGAAAAACGTCGCAACGTAAAGATTGTTAGGCTGCGGGTAGAAAATTATCCCATGGTGATCACAAAAGAAGGAGGAAGACCGGCGCCCGTGGAGGTATTAAGCAGATGGAAGAGATCGGAGCGGCTCTGAGGCAGACTCCTGCCACCTCTCGGTTTGCACACTCAGGAATGCCAGCACTCGGGCGGGCCGAAGAAAGGTTGTGGTGATCACCGACAATGCCAAGAGCCCCATGCTAGACTTTATAAATCCCGGCGAGAGGCAGAAGCACAGTGATTCGTGCTCGATTTCCTGCCTCCGTATAGTCCTGAGGCTTAACCCCATTGAGGGGTTTGGCAGCTAAGCTTTGCTTACAACCAGTAATTTCCCAGCCTAGACAATGTCTTCTCAGTGGTCGAAACACAGTTCACTTCTTGGCACCATGGAAAACATACTTTGAAAACTATCCGGAATTACACTTAAAAGGCGCTGTGTATAAAGGTCGTTGAATTGATGGGCGAAGTCAAATCATTGAACCAATTTTGGAATGCGCTATGGTTTAAGCCGGGAGCATTACTGGATCTGGCAATTCTTCGGATTGCCGCAGTCGCTTGTCAGCTTTTTTGGACGCACATCGGGCTCCGGGACAATCTAGAAGAACACAGTAGATTGCCCGACGAGATTTATGAACCATTATTCACCTTGCGGCTTTTGACCGGTTCATTCGGCGCCGAATATCGCCCTTCCTTGGAAGAGTTGTCGACCGTGTGGTTTATTACGTTAATCGCTGGGGTTTTGAGTCTGATAGGTTTTTTTACCAACATTAATCTCCTAGTCTTTGCCATCGGTAGCATTTTCTTGCAAGCGTATCTCTACGCATTCGGCGAACTACATCATACCGAAGCAGTGATGATGATAGCGCTTTTGGCGCTCGCCCTGAGCCCCGCCGGGCGGACCTTGTCGATCGATTCATTGATCCACCGCTTCTTAGGGTCGAAGACAAGAGGAGTCCTCTCTGAGGAAAGCCCCTACGCCGGTTGGCCGATTCGGTTAATACAGTGGTTTTTCGTATTGATGTACTTGTCGGCGTTTTCGCACAAAATGTACACGTCCGGTTTGGAATGGATGAACGGAACCACCCTGCAATATTATTTGGTCCAGGACAGCCTGCGAAACGCCATGCCTTTAGGTCTATGGCTCTCGGAACATCACACGCTGGTAAAAATGCTGCAATGGATGCTGGTATCGTTCCAGCTTACGTTTGTCCTGGCCGTGATCTTCCCGATGCTGCGATGGATCTATGTCCCTATGGGATTATCGATGCATTTCGGAATTCTATTTACACTGAACGCACCGTTCATCCAGTGGATAGTGCTTTACGTGGTGTTCATCCCGTGGCATGCGATGTTCCGTAGGTGGTTTCAAAAGGCCGCTAGTACACAGAAGGTATACAGCTAGACCCACTAATTCATGGCCGAATTGCGCGAAACCCCTCCCATATCCGCATGGCTGATTTACGATGGCGATTGCCCGTTTTGCAGTGCTTACGTAAAGTACGTTCGGCTAGTCGACAGCGTCGGCCCCCTAAAGTTGGTTAATGCACGCGAAGGTGGTCCCCTGGTTGAGGAGATATTAAAACGCGATCTCAACCTCGATAGCGGAATGGTGCTTAAGCTCGGAAATCAATTCTATCATGGCGCTGAATGCATCAATGTCCTTGCGTCTTTGAGTACTCCTTCCGGACTGTTCAACCGGTTTAATGCCATGATTTTCCGTTCAGGCAGCTTATCAAAAATACTGTACCCGCTCCTTCGCACCGGCCGCGCGATTACCTTGCGTATCTTGGGGCGAAAAAAGTTCGCATTAGATGCGTAACCATCCTTGGCACTCCTAGCCCGCATTTCTCACCAGCGATACTTGATTGTTTCCGATGATCCCGAGACGGAGCGTTTGATCCCGCCGGTGAGCGTTTCTCGTCCCGCTTTTTGAATGATCTCGTTGAAAATTCGATTTCGGCTTGCGGGGCGTGCCCAGATCCTGAATTCGGGCCCCTTCCAGTAACCCAAGCCCGAATGCAGATTCAAGCGCACCATCCACCAGAGAGTGGCCGGGCAGCACCGCTGGCTGGCCCAGCCATTCCGGAAGACTTCGTTCATCAGTTGCAAACATTTAGCTTTGAATTCGGAAGCCTTAATGATCTTCATGGTGAGACACCTGGATGACTAAACTTCTCACGTTACGCCGCTTGGAAGGCCAAGGTATTGCCCAAATGCCTGCACACTGAATACTCCTGAGCGGCTAACAGCGACGCACACGCCTCCCGTTCGCTTCTGCTGAAGTATTGATGTTCGAACACGATCAGGGTCGGTATTAGGGTTGCAAAATCAAGCTGTTTAAGGATTTGATAATCGTGTCCTTCGGTATCGATCAAGAGTAGATCGATGTAACTCACGGCGTGTTTTCGCAGCAAGGAGTGTAAAGAGATGCATGGCACCGCTTCTTTGACCATGTACTCTTCGATATTGGGCAAGGCCCACTTATGGGTTAGCAGCACCTCGGGATAGAACGTTCCCAGACCCTCGCACCATTTGGGTAAAAAATCCTGGCCTTCTCTAATCCGGTAGAACTCGCGCACTTCCTCTTTATCCGAGATCGCGACGTTCTCGAATAATAGGTCCGTGTTTCCGCTGTAGTTTGCCTTGAGCTTGTTGAAACAGTGCGTAACAGGTTCGACCAGTAGGCCTCGCCATTGTTGACGTTTAACATAAACGTGAATGGGATCGTAAATAACACCGTCGTTGGCGCCGATCTGCACGAAGAAAAAGTCATCCCTCGTTGCCGCATGCTGACGCAATATGCGATGAAAGCGATTCCATTTTGGAATAGAACAAAGAGCATCGAAAAGCTTGACCAGGAAAAGCCGGGCTCGCAACTTAGCGTCGATAACTGGAGGTTGGTGGGTCATTTGTTCTGCTCAGAGCTTGTGAAAAATCGTCGCGAGCGAAGGGAGGTTGCGTTCCGCCGGAGCGCAAGAGCGTTTCGCCGGGAGCGAAACGGAGCGCAAGCCCCGTAGGGGCGAGTCTCAAGGATGAGGCGAGCAACCGGAGTGTATAGTGAAATACCTGGGGATCCCGAGCACCGCCGGAACGCGAGATCCCGAGCGCAGCAGATTTTTTCACAAGCTCTCACCTCTTGCAGTTGCTTGACTTTACAAAAGACTAAGCCTCTCCGCCATCACTACGAAGCGATATTCAAGGGACTTCAGATGTTCGATGATCGCACGGAGGTTGCGCAAGGCCCCCGCACCGGTGTTGAACCGGCAATCGAGCCGAACCCCGGTCTTTGACATGTCGATGAATTCCCAGGGATGTGCAAACAACACCAGATCGTCGAAGCGGACAAGCCAGCGCCGCAGCAGACCCACCGGAAGCCGCAACACGGAGGAGGTCAGGGAAACGGGGATGCGAGTGATATTGCCGACTCTCAGCGGTTTCTGTGGATAAGGGGGTTTGTATCGGGCGATAGAAGAATCGATACGGAAACGCTGCTCCTCAAGGAGCCTGAGGTAAGCCTCGGGAAAACGCAGATTAGGCGCTCGAAACGAGATGACAGGCGCGCCGAATTGGCGCAAGATGCGCCGCGCCATAACTATCTCCTCTCGCGCGGCATCGCGGCAAAGCTGGTCGAAGCGCCGGTGCGAATAACCGTGACACCCTAGCTCGTGCCCATTGAGGGGGATCTCCTGAACCAGGGCGGGGAAGCGTTCGGCCATCTGGCCGGTGGTAAAGAATGTCGCTTTGATCCCCTGGCGGTCGAGCAAATCCAAAAGCGGCGGCAGGGCTTCTTGCACGCCTCGCGTGCTCTGCAAGAAAGGCGGGCAGTCCTGCTCGACGTCAATGGACAGAGTGACGTTTTTCACGAATGAGCTGGCCGTAGATCGATTCCACCCGCTTCGCGATGTCTATCCATTGGTATTTGATGACTTCGCGTTCCGCGGCCTGTGCCAGAGTACGGCATAAGTCGCTGTTTGCGATCAAGCGTTGCAGATGCTCGGCAAGCTCATCGGCGTCATCCGCCAGCAATCCAGTCCGGTTGTGATCGATGATATCAGAAACGCCACTGTGGTTGCGGGCGACGACCGGCAGCGCTTTGGAGAATGCTTCCAGGATGGCGATGCCGAAAGCTTCGCGCTTGGATGGCAGCACAAAGATATCCGCTTGCTCGAGCAAGGTTAGCACGGTGGCGCGGGAGATCTGTCCCGTAAATAGGAAATGCCGAGCGATCCCGAGACGGCCCACTCGGCGCTCCAGCTTGACCCGTTGCGGTCCTTCTCCGATCATCACAAACAACAGCTTATCGCATGCTTGGAGCAAGCGGGGCGCGATCTGGACCAGATCATCAACGCCTTTTTTCTTGGTCATGCGGGATACGCTCGCGATGATGAGGCGCCCCTTCTTGTCAATCTGAAAATCCTGATACGCGCCGTTAGGAGAGCTGTTGTCCACGCCGTTGGGCACCAAGTAGACCGGGCGGCCGGTGATCAACCGCGACTCCTTCCTGACCGCCGAACTGACCGCGATCACGACGTCGCTGGCTTTAAGAAAGAACCGGCAGATGCTCAATACGGGGCATCGAATGGAGATATTCCCGACCAAGGAATGGTTGGTGGTAACCGTAGGCAAGCTCGCTCGCCGGGAAAAAAAAAGCGCTGCTATGGCCATGGGGGAATCGAGGCCGTGAACGTGGACGATGTCGTAATCACTGGTCATAAGATGACGCCGCAGGGCCCCAAAAGCCTTGGGAGAGATGAGGCGGCCGCCGATCCCCGCACCGGCGAACCTCAAGACGGGGATCCCTTCTTGTAATTCGATTTCGTTGTAACCCTTACCGGTGCGGGTAATGATATGAACCTTGTGGCCGAGCAAACGCAGGTTGCGCGCCAAGGAATTGATCGAGTACTCAATGCCGCCGGCCTTGGGATAGTACCAGTCGCTGACCAACGCGACTTTATATGTCGCCATCCTGAAGTCCCTCGTTATTTTCGTTATTAGTGCGGACACGCCGTAGCGCGGCAGTCAAAGACTGTGTCGTGTTATACGCGTTGCCGAAGGCCTAAGGAACCTCTGATTAATGCAGAGGTTCCGGCGGCATAGGGAGGTGCCGCACATGTTTCAAACACGAACGTGTTTAAACATTGAGAAAAGCAAAAACCACGCTTTTCGCTTTCGCCTCTGTTTCCCTACATTATAAAGAATCTGTGCGTGAGGATTAAGCCGATAACTGGCTGTCACTTCCCCGTTCCCTTACCCTGACAGAAAAAGCGTCCGCGTATACAATGTCTGAAAAACGCTAATACGACAACAATAAATCGAACAAAAAACGCCATGGCCCGTTACCCACCCGACCGTCGGGCAGATACCCCACCGTGCACCGGTGTTCTCCTTATAAACGTTGGTACTCCTGAGGCGCCGACTTCGGCGGCGGTTCGGCGCTACCTCGCGCAATTCCTTGCGGATCCGCGAGTGGTCGAGCTTCCTCGCCTGCTATGGTGGCCTCTCTTGCACGGGTTTGTGCTCCCAAGCCGCGCCCCGCGCTCGGCCGCTCTTTATAAAGCGATCTGGAGCGAATCCGGCTCACCGCTATTGATTTTATCGCAACGCTTGGCGGAAAAGCTGCAGCGTACACTGGAGCGCAAAGCCATGGATCGGGTGAAGGTCGCATTGGCCATGCGCTACGGCAACCCCTCGATCGGGGCCGGTCTGGATGCGCTGCGGGCGGCGAATATGGAGCGTTTGCTGGTGTTTCCCCTGTATCCCCAATACGCGGCCCCCACCACGGGATCTGCGTTTGATGCCGTAACCGACTGCCTGAAGACCTGGCGCCGATTGCCCGAGATCCGCCTGATTAACGGCTATCATGATCATCCGGCTTATGCGCGCGCCCTGGTGAATTGCGTGCGATCGCAATGGGCCAAGGATGGGCAGCCCGAGCGGCTGCTTTTCTCCTTTCACGGCATACCCCAAAAATACGCGCTGGCCGGTGATCCGTACCGCTGGCAATGCGAAGAGACCGCTAAGCTTGTGGCCAGCCAGCTCAAGCTCCCGGATGGGAGCTTCCGGATCAGCTACCAATCGCGGTTTGGGCCCAGAGAATGGCTTAAACCCTACACCGATCAGACCTTGCGAGAATGGGTGCGGGAGGGCATTAAAAGCGCCGCAGTCGTCTGCCCTGGCTTTGCCGTCGACTGCCTGGAGACTTTAGAGGAGGTGGACATCCGCTACCGCAAGATATTTTTGGACGCGGGAGGTGAGAAATTCAGCTATATCAACGCGCTGAACGACAGCGACGACCACGTCGATGCTCTGGTTGAAGTGGTGATGAAACGCCGCGGACGCACCGCGTAGCGAGACCATGTTCGGATCCGCACTCCGAGTGCTCCACGCCGGCTCCCGATGATCTGCCGGATCTTGCCCTCGCCTTTCGTATCGCCGCGAACTGGCGGTCGATGAAGAGCGCAAATGGGCGGTGCGTGCCCGCTACGATGCGCCGAGAGCGGCCATTGCAGCCACCCCCGGCGCAGACCAAGCGCAACCCATGTCGCGAGACGTTATCTATTCCCCGCTGTTCCTTGCAGCAGCTTAAGGATCATCGAGCTGTCCTCGCTCCCGAGCGCTTTGAGCGCAAGCGGTTCCAGGGTCTCGATCCGACTCTCACCGATGATGTGCTTGACTTCCAACAACACCGCCGGGTGCACACTGAATTCGCGCAATCCCAGCCCCAGCAATAAGCGCACGAATCGCGGATCGCCTGCCATCTCGCCGCACATTGCTACCGGCGTGCCGGCTTTTCGGCCGGCTTCGATGGTCATCCGGATCAGGCGGAGCACGCCCGGATGCATGGGGTCATAGAGGTAGTTGACCTCCTCATTGAGGCGATCGATCGCGATCGCGTATTGGATGAGATCGTTGGTTCCGATGGAGAGAAAGTCGGCCTGGCGCGCGAATGCGTCCGCGCACACGGCCGCGGCAGGCACTTCGATCATCGCACCGATGGCTAAATTGGGATCGAATGCCATGTTCTGTGAGCGAAGCTCGGTTTTAATTTCGTCCACGATCTGCAACACCTGTTTTAGCTCGCCGACACTGGAGAGCATGGGGATCATCAAGCGTACGGGTCCTAAAGCCGAGACTCTGAGGATGGCTCTCAGTTGGGGTCGGAAAAGAGCGGGCTTTCTCAAACAAAGCCGGATGGCGCGCAGTCCCAACGCTGGATTTAGCGGCGCGTTTACCTCCTGTTTCCCGCCGAGCGTTTGTTTGTCAGCTCCAAGATCAAAGGTACGGATGGTGACCGGTCGGTTGTCTAGCGCACGCAGCACCTCGGCGTAGGTGTGGTAGTGTTCCTCCTCGTCCGGCGGGGTTTCCCGATTCATGTACATAAACTCAGTACGGTAGAGGCCGACACCGCGGGCGCCTACCTCACGCACGGCGGCGAAGTCGCCAGGAAGCTCGATATTTGCGCTAAGCTCAATCACGATCCCGTCCTGGGTTACGGTGGGCTTCTCCTTTAGTGTAATGAGCTTAGCGTAGTGGCGTTTGTCCGCTTGTTGCCGTTTTTTATAGTGCGCAAGTGTCTTCTCATCGGGGGCGATCAATACCACCCCGTTGGCTCCGTCTATGATCGCAAGGTCATCCTCTTGGGCATAGCACCGCGCCTCATGAAGACCGACGATGCTTGGGATCCCGAGACTTCTGGCCAGGATCGCGGTATGAGAGGTCGGCCCACCCCCTTCCGTGGCAAACGCGGCGATCCCGTGGTGCTGCATAAGCACAGCATCGGCAGGTGTTAGGTCCTCAGCCAGAATGATGTACCCTCGCAAACGGCTGTCCGGGATCTCATGGCGCATGGGCGCTTGATTGAGCAGTACGCGCTGGATGCGATACACGACGTGATAAATGTCATCTTTGCGCGTTTTGAGGTACGGATCCGCCATTTGGTCAAAAACGCTGACCAACGAGTCGTACAGCAGCTTCAAAGCCCATTCCGCGTTGCATCGCTGCTTTTTAATAAGGCGTCCAGCCTCGTTGATAAGCAACGAGTCGTTCAGCATAAGCAGATGGGCGTCGATAAAATCCGCGATATCACTGGAAACCCCGCGCGGTATATGTTCGCGCACGGCGCACAGCTGCTCGCGAGCTATTTCCAAGGCAATGTCAAGCCGTGTGATCTCCGTATCCACCTCTTTGGCCTTGATCCCGTATTCGGGAATATCGAGCTTATCGCGTTCCAGGATGTGCAATCGGCCGATGGCGATCCCACGCGAGACGCCCACACCGTGCAGGGTGATGCTCATTCCGCTTCTCCGAATCGGTTGCACACCAGTTCCCGTAACGCTTCGACCGCCGTTTGCTCGTCGCTGCCGCTGGCGGCGATTTCGATCTCGGTGCCACGACCGGCCGCGAGCATCATCACCCCCATGATGCTCTTGGCGTTAACCTCTCTGCTGTCACGGCGTACCGTGATGTCACATGCAAAGCCGGACGCGAGCTGCACCAGGCGTGCGGCGGCACGCGCATGCAGACCCAGCTTATTCGTGATCGATACTTGGCATCGTGTCATCGTTGGTTTTACCGTGTTAAGGGCTCTTCGATTTAATTCAAAGTGCCCGGCGGCATAGGGGCGAGCCGGAAACAGACGATGGTGAAGCGGACCATCGTCCCGGCGAGCGGGCAAGCCAAGCACGGCTTGCCCTGGGCCTGCAAGCGAGCATGAAAAGCATAGCGCCGCAGGTGCCGCGCAGGTTCAAACACGCAACTAGTTGAAAATTTAGCAAAGCGAAAATCGCATTTTTGCTTTGCGATGCGAAAAATTCCACGCGAGGAATTTTTCGAAGTGCCTTTAACTCGCTCATAGATCCCGGTGCCGCACCAATACCGCCTTACCTTGCCCCTGATAGTAGGCGGCAAGCCTCTCCGCCAGGTATACGGAACGGTGGTGGCCGCCGGTGCAACCCAAGGCCACGGTTAGATAGCTGCGGTTTTCCGCCTCAAACTTCGGGATCCAGCTGTCGAGAAACGCGCGAAGATCCCGATCCATTTGCCGCACCAGTTTGGAGCCGTCGAGAAAATTAATCACAGCGGGATCTCGCCCCGAGTGGTCTCTTAAATTGGCGTCCCAGTAAGGGTTAGGCAAACAGCGCAGATCGAAAACGAAATCCGCCTCCGGCGGTATGCCGTGCTTGAACCCAAAGGAAGTGATTTGAAGTGATAAACACTGGCTCTGGCGTTGCACGATGCGCTCTCGGATAAGCGTGCGCAGCTCATGCACATGCGTTTGGCTGGTGTCGATGCGCAGATCCGCGTGCTCGGACAGCGGTGCGAGCAGCTCGCGTTCCTGGCGTATCGCGTCCGATAGCGACAACCTGCGGGAGGAGAGAGGGTGCTTGCGGCGGGTCTCGCTGAAGCGCTTGATTAAGATGTCATCAATGGCCTCGATAAAAATAAGCTCTGGTTTGGAGTCATCACAAGCCAGCTCGTGGAGCAACGTCGGAAAGCGTGATAGATCTTCGGCTGGATTCCTCGCGTCTATGCCAACCGCCACTTTGTGGTAGAGCGCTCTGTCGGTTTCCCTGCCCTGACGCAGGAATTCGGGAAACATGCCGATCGGCAGATTATCGATGCAGTAATAACCTAAGTCTTCCAAAGCATGCAGAGCGACTGATTTGCCAGCACCGGACAGGCCTGTGACGATGATAAGCCGCCTTTGCTCACCGGACATTAGAGTGCCTTTGGCTCAATCACACTCCGCGCCATGAAATCCTCTGTGGCGTTGTAGCCACTCATGCGCAGGATATGGTTTCGCGTCGCACACTCGACTAAGACCGCGAGGTTTCGCCCCGGCGCTACCGGCAGCGTGATCTCCGGGACTTCGACTCCCAGCAGACTTCGAGTTCGGTAACTGCCTTGCAGTCGATCCAATTTTAGGAAGCGATCGGAGTCCAGGCGCTCAAGAGCGATGATCAAGCGCAGGAATTTTTCACTCTTTACGGCACCGGCACCGAACAGCTCGCGGGCATTGATAATGCCAAGTCCGCGTACTTCAAGAAAATCGTGCAAGCCTTGAGGTGCCGTCCCCTTGATAGTGTCAGGGGCGATCAGCGAAAACTCGGGCGCATCGTCAGCCACCAAACGATGACCGCGGGTGATGAGCTCCAGCGCAAGCTCGCTCTTCCCCACGCCGGGTTTCCCTGTCAGTAACACGCCTATGGTGATCACCTCCAGGTAAACCCCGTGCAAGGTCACCACTTCGGCCAACAAAGCAGTCAAGTAGAATCTCAGGTCATCGGTGATCTTATTGCTCGAAATCGCGGAGCGCAGAAGCGGCGTGCGGGTGCGCTCACAAGCCTTTTTAAGCTGCTCGGGTATCATTTGATCTTCCGCCACGATGATGCAGGCGGGTTGATGGCCGAGTAGCTGCCGGATCACATCCTCGCGCGAGATCTCCCGCAATCCCATCAGGTATTGGACCTCGGTGTATCCCAAGACCTGAACCTGATTGGGGTGAATGAGGTTGAGATGGCCAACCAAAGCCTGGCTTGGAGCGATATGGCAGGCTGAATCGGGCTGCGCCTCCGGGGTGATGATATCGTCCTTGAGCACGCGCCCACCTTGGGAGCGAAATACATCCGCGGTTACTAGGCGGTCACCTCCTCGCTCGCCAGCTATCCACGTCAGAGCCAGCTTTTCGGCATGAATGCTAAAGAGCGCTCTCACGCTTATCGGTTTCATTTTTGGATCCCGGGCCCATCGGGCCGCGCGATCAGCAACTGATAGAGCCTTTCCTGGGAATTCTCGGTTCGGATCCGATCTAGAAAACTTTGTTCACTGAACATCTCGGCGAGACTTGCCAGGATCTGTAGGTGTTCATCCGCCGAGTGCTGAGGGACCAAAAGCGCGAAAAAGAGATCTACCGGATGCTTGTCTGCGGCGTCAAAATCAATGCCGGTCTTAAGCTTGGCAAAAGCGCCTATAATTTCCTGGCTGGAGTGCGTCCGAGCGTGGGGGATAACGACTCCCTGTCCCAAACCAGTGCTTCCTAGCCGTTCCCTATTGATCAGGCTATCCAATACTTCTCTGCGCGTGACCTGGCTGAGGTTTACGGTCAGCAGTTGCGCCAGAGTCTTTAGAAGACCCTTCATGCTCTTGGCATCGACATCGCAAACAACACGGGCAGGAACCAAGATGTCTGAAATGCGCATGAGGAAGCGCCCTCTAAAAGGCACCTTTTGATAGATTCCAAGGGCTCGCGCGTTACCGCGAAATTCCGCCCTACTCCGATCCCCCAAGAGATCGCAATGAGGAGACAAGCCAGCATCGCATTTTGGTTTTCGAGTGAAAAATGCGGCACGACGCCAATTTTTCGAAGTTCCTAACGTTAGCTCGCGATCAGTCAAGGAGGGGATTTTAAGCCGCCGTCTCCACGATGGTGATCTTTGAGCTTGCTCTTGTGCTTTCGAAGTTGGGTATCCAGCTTGTCGACCAGGATGTCGATGGCGGCATACATGTCATCGTCCTCGGCATTGGCGAATAGTTGCCCACCGACGACATAGACAGTCGCCTCCGCCTTCTGCCGCTGTTTCTCGACCTGCAACACGACGTGCACATTGGTTACGTGGTCAAAGTGTCTCTCCATGCGCTGACATTTGTTTTCGACATAATTTCTGAGAGCAGGTGTGATTTCCACATGATGGCCGGTCAGATTGATCTGCATACAAACTCCTGTCGATTCCTACCATACGCTCGCTTAAGCCAAGCGCTTACGCTCGTTAGATGGCGGTATGGTCATCGTTTCGCGGTATTTGGCTACGGTGCGGCGCGCAACGTTTACCCCTTTTTCACCCAATAGCTTCGCGATCTTGCTGTCACTGATCGGTTTGCGTGGATCTTCGCAAGCGATGAGCTTTTTAATCACCGCCCGGATCGCGGTAGAGGAACATTCCCCACCGACAGTGGTGCTGACATGACTGGAGAAGAAGTACTTCAGTTCATAAATACCACGGGGGGTATGCATGTATTTTCGCGTGGTCACGCGAGAGATGGTGGATTCGTGCACGTCGAGCGCCTCAGCGATATCGTGCAAAACGAGCGGTTTCATCGCTTCCTCACCGTGCTCCAGGAACCCCTGCTGCCGCTCCACGATTGCTGTGGCAACTCGCAACAGCGTTTCGCCCCGACTTTGCAAACTCTTGATGAACCAACGTGCCTCTTGCAGGTGTGCTTTCATCGACAAGTTATCGGCGCTGGTATCTGCGCGGCGAACCATACTGGCATAGTATGGATTTATTCGCAGGTGGGGAATGGATTCGGGGTTAAGCTCGACCTGCCAAGAGCCTTTGACCTTGCGCACGAATACATCGGGCACCAGATACTCGGTTTGGGGAGATTCGATCTGAGATCCCGGCCGCGGATTCAGGGACTGGATCAGGGAGATGACCTGTTGCAGCTCCCCCGAGCTCAATTTCAAGCGGCGCATAACCTGATTGTAATTGCGTGCCCCCAGCAGCTCGAGATGGTCTCGAACCAGGCGCCGTGCTTCGGGCAGCCAGCGAGTGGAAGGTTCCAGCTCTTTGAGCTGCAGCATCAAGCATTCACGCAAGTCGCGCGCCGCCAAGCCAGGTGCGTCGACTCGCTGAACTCTGTGCAGCACGGCCTCGATTTCGTCCAGCCCGATGTCGAGCTCGCTTCCACTATTTATCGTTTCGAGAATGTCCTCCAGATCGCACCCCAGATAGCCGTCCCCATTGATGGCGTCGACGATGGTCATCGCGATGAGGCGGTCTGTTTCACTCAGTGGCAGCAAGTTGAGTTGCCAAAGCAACCTGTCTCTTAGCGACTCATCTGGCCGCTGCTGATTTTCGAACTCCATGCCGTCGGAGTCCTTGGCGGGCAAAGCGTACCCACTCACCCCGTCGTAAATGTCTTCCCAGGCGCTGTCTACCGGGAGCTCGGCTGGTATGTTTTGATCCTCTGCACTAAGGGCCGCCGCGGTGTCCAACTCCGGGCTCTCCGTGGGCGTTTCGATCGTATCATGCACCTGGGTTTCGCCGCCCTGCGAATTCGCCCCGAATTCGCGTTCCGCTGAAGGCTCAGCATCGTCGGCCGGCTCCAACATCATATTGGACTCAAGGGCTTGTTGAACCTCCGTATTCAGTTCAACGCTCGACAGTTGCAGCAGGCGGATAGCCTGCTGCAACTGTGGTGTCATGGTCAGATTCTGACCTAAGCGAAGTTGCAACGACTGTTTCATTAGAAACGCAGATCTTTGTGTTCGTTCTGACTACACCGATTTCGCCCTTCTAACCCTAAGTTTAATAAGAAAAGACGCTTCGCAGAAGTATTTTATCGCGACTCTGGGCTCGGCGCAGTTCTCACCCACACCCCCACACCGCAACAGGCCCGTGAGATATCGCGCCCAGCCCCGCTTGGTCGCCCATTTTCCTAGACCGCTCGCCGGTCTTGTCAAGGAGACCACCCACAGATCTGCGGAAGAGCCCTATTGCGTGACACCTGCTGGCGGTACACCAGAGTGGGCCCCGCTTACAAGGTAAATTCCTCTCCCAAATAATCGTCGCGCACCTGTTGGTGTTGCAAGATTACTTTGGGAGACCCATCCATCACGGTTTTTCCGTCGATCACGATATAGGCGCGGTCGCAAATCTTTAGGATCTCCCGAACGTTATGATCGGTGATCAACACGCCTATTCCCCATTTTCGCAAGTGCCTGACGATGCGCTGTATGTCAAGCAAGGATAGCGGATCGATGCCTGCGAAAGGTTCATCGAGCAACAGAAACCTCGGCTGCCTTCCGATCGCCCTAGCGATCTCGGTTCGTCGGCGCTCACCCCCAGAGAGCTTAGTGCCCTGTTGTTGGCGCAGATGGCTGAGCTTGAACTGTTCCAGCAGTTTTTCGACCCGTTGATGACGAACCTCTTGGGATAACTCGGGCAGTGTTTCCAGCACGGCCAGTATGTTCTGCTCTACCGTCAGTCCGCGAAAGATAGAGCTCTCTTGCGGTAGATAGCTCACTCCCATGCGCGCACGGCTGTCTATGCCAAGATGGGTAATATCGGTGCGATCAAGGGTCACTTTCCCGCTATCTGCCGGTATCAAGCCGACCATCATAAGAAAACTGGTGGTTTTTCCCGCCCCATTCGGTCCAAGCAAGCCGACGATCTCACCGCTATAGACCACGACGCTGACGTCTTTTACGACCTGCCGGGAGCGATAGGCCTTAGCAAGGTGCTCTGCGGATAATACACTCATCGCTTGCCCGATTTTGGGCACCGTACCCAGAGAGCGCTCGCAGCCAAAGCGGCGCGTGAGCGATAGTCTTACCCAACAACGCGGAGCACGAAAGCGAGGGCATCCACCATTCAACGTTTCCTACGGTTCTTGCCTTTCTTCGCGGGTGGAAGGATCACCTTAATCCGCTCGCCCCGCGAGCTGGGTTCTCTGGCTAATTCCTCGGGTGTCGCCTTGCGCGCCTTGAGCAGGTTTCGCTGAGCGTCGTAGTCTATACGGTGCCCCTTAAACAGCTTAGCGCCCTGGGTCAACTTAGCCTTTTCGATGAGAATCAGTATTTCTTGCTGAGCGTGGTATTCGATCGTCAGCGCCTCCCCTTCGGTGTACTCTTCTTCGACATCGAGCAACTGCCGGTAGGTTGCGGGCTTGCCCTGCAGCAATACCTTTTCCGCTTTCCCTCGATCGTTGTAATGAATCGTCAAGGTATCACCGGTGAGCCGAATGCTTCCTTGGGTAGCAACCACATTTCCCTTATACGTCGTGACCTGGGCCTGATCATCGATTTCCCCAAAGTCGGCTTCTAGCTCGATGGGCTGCTCGCGATCGGTGGGCAGCGCATACCCCTCAGTCGCCATTATGATCCCAACGAGCAGTATTGACGGCTTAGCGATCCGACCTGACTTCATGCCGGCTCCTGACTCTATTCGATAGCTCAAGGCGGCCCCGAGTAAGGTCGGCTTTCAAGCCTACAGAGCGGGTTACCGTGTTATTACCAACGATAGTGACGGGATTCTTTGTTTCGGCATATTCCTGCTTTGGGAGTACGCGCATCTCGGCGGTGAACAGGTTCCACTCACGGTTACCGGATCTATCTTCGCGCCAAAGATGCACTTTTCCGAATAATAGGACCACATCCTTGGCGCCGCTAACCCATGCTCGCTCTGCGTTCGCGTGCCAAGGTTTCCCTCTCGCATTGTACACATCGAGGCGCGGTTTCGTAAGCTCGCTGCGGCCATCGGCGGGGAAATGGGCCATAAGCGGGGCGCGTAGCCGGGTTTCGATGCGCCCATTCTCGTCCATCTCGGTTCGCACGAAATGCTCCATATAGGAGTCCGGGCCGGAGTTCTCCTTGGATAGCCGCCCAAGCGCTCCATCGTCCAAGCGCTGCAGGGTCCAACTCGTTAGCCCCACGCTAACCAACAGGGTTAGAATCACGATTGAGCGAATTCGCGCTGCCAAGGGAGGGCGACGCTAATGCGGGAGCAAGAACCGAGCGATCTGCGTCTCAAGCCGCCCTTGGGCCGATAAGATGAGCTCACAGACTTCACGCACTGCACCCCGTCCCCCGAGGGCTGTGGTTTGCCAGTGTGCAGCCGCTGTAACCCGCTCTACCGCGTCCGCAACCGCAACCGCTAGACCAACCTGGCCCATGACCGGCAAATCCGGTAGATCATCACCCACATACGCCGCCTGTGCGCTGCTTAAGCCCAGCCGCTCCAAGAGGCTTAGAAACACTGGCAGTTTATCAATGCAACCCAGGTAAACGTGCTTAACCCCCAGTTCCTCCATTCGATCGGCGATGATAGACGATTTTCTTCCAGAGACTACGGCCAATTCCAAGCCGCTGTCGCGCAACATGACGAGACCCAACCCGTCCTTGACGTCGAAACAGATGCTCTCGTTTCCCTGGTCGCTCAGAAACAGCCGGCCGTCGGTCAAAACGCCGTCCACATCGAACATCACGAGGCGGACGCGTTTCGCCCTTGCTATGAGGCTGGGAGAAGCGGTGCGCTGTTGCACGCCTTTAGACCCGCTTACAGGGGCCGGCTACAAGCATTGCTAGGGCGCAAACTAGGATCTGACAAAGTTCGGGGGCGTGATATCCTTGCATCAGTACCTCCAATTAGCCGCTCCCGCATGGACACCCGCTTTCAAGAGATCAATCAATGGCTGCGCCAGGTTCTTGGACCCCAGCCGTTTGACATCGAACCGGCTTCTGCCGATGCCAGTTTCCGCCGTTACTTCCGAATAAAAATGCAAAACGACGCACGCACCTTTATGGTAATGGACGCTCCCCCGCAACGGGAGGACTGCGCGCGATATCTCGCCATCGCACAGCGCTTGCAGCAAGCAGGCCTGAATGTCCCTCGAACCGAGGCGGCTGACCTCGAGCGCGGGTTTCTGCTGTTGACCGATCTCGGTACCCGCCTCTACCTCCACCAGCTGTGTGCGGACAACGCCGAGCGGCTGTATGGTGATGCCATTGCGGCCTTGCTCCTCATGCAAGGGCGAGCCCAAACGGACCGTCTGCCGGTCTTTGGCAGCGAATTGTTGGAACGTGAGCTGGCACTGTTTCGCGATTGGCTGCTCGAGCATCACTTGGGGCTGCGCCTCACCACGAAGCAGGAAAATCACCTCCTATTAAGCTTCGGCTGTTTATCGAAATGTTTTTCGCAGCAACCCCGTGTCTTTGTGCATCGAGATTACCACTCCCGCAATCTCGTGTGCAATGGTGAGCAAAATCCGGGGATCTTGGATTTCCAGGACGCTGTGCTCGGACCGATCGCCTATGATCTGGTCTCGTTATTGCGGGATTGTTACATTAAGTGGCCCGAGGATCGGGTGAGCTCATGGTGTCTCGACTATTTTCGCCAAGCCAGAGCGCTGCGTTTGCTGCCGAATATGGAGGAGCAGGAATTTGTACGCTGTGTTGACTTGACGGGAGTTCAACGCCATTTGAAGGCAGCGGGGATCTTCTGCCGCTTGTACCACAGGGATGGAAAAGCGGGGTATTTGCAAGACCTACCTCGTACCCTAAGCTATGTGGTCGAGGTTGCGGCACGCCATCCGCCGATCGCAGCCCTGGGTGAATTTATCGCCAATGAGGTGATGCCTCACTTGGGGCAGGGTTGTGCATGAAGGCCATCATTCTGGCCGCAGGCAAGGGTGAGCGCATGCGACCCCTGACCGAACGTATTCCCAAACCCTTGCTCGAGGTGGGTCGCAAACCCCTTATTCTGTACCACATCGAGCGCCTGGTTTGCTCGGGGGTTACGGAGATCGTGATCAACCACGGTCGACTTGGGGAACAAATTGAAGCGGCCTTGGGCAGCGGGAACCGTTACGGGGCCACAATCAGGTATTCACCGGAAGGAGAGGAGCCATTAGGAACGGGCGGGGGGATTTTCAACGCCCTTGGGTTACTCGGTGGCCCCGTTTTTATCGCGGTAAACGCTGACGTGTGGTCGGATTTCCCCTTTGCACGGTTGCCGACCGAGCCCGTCGGTTTGGCCTACTTGGTGTTGGTTGACAATCCACCGCACCACACGGAGGGTGACTTCGCCCTGAACGGGGAGCGCGTAGCCTTGGAAGGAACAACTAAGCTTACCTTTAGCGGCATCGGCGTATATCGCCCTCACCTTTTCCACGAGTGCGATTACGGCCGTTTTCCTCTGGCGCCGTTATTGCGCCAAGCCACGGCCCAAGGCCTGGTGAGCGGCGAGCACTACCGGGGGCTTTGGCTAGATGTCGGAACACCGGCGCGCTTACGCCAAGTTCAGCAATTCGGCTATTCGACGGACGCGCCAAGAGATAGAATCTAGCGACGTTTTTGCTATGGGACTCTAATCTCGAATTCGGCGCGACGTCTCAGGCGTAGCCGCGGCAGGAGGACCCCAACGATTATTCCGGACCCAAATACCGCAACGCCCGTGATGAACCAGTTCCACTGTTCATGTTTTTCCAGCCCCATGATCCGTTCCTGAGCCTCCTCAAGCTGCTGCTTTGCCACGGCAACATGTTCAGCCAATTCGTTCCTTTCCTGATCGTGTCCTTCCGGTAAGCCTGCATGAATTCCGCTGAGGTTCTTGATATCGTCAGTTGCCGCTTTAGGAGTGCAGGAAGGACAGCTGATGGTAGCCGCAAAGATACGGGCGGGTACACCCGCAC